>JASHTZ010000493.1 GCA_030040295.1 Terriglobia bacterium
GAAGCGGTGACGGAAGGCTGCTGATGCTGGCCCGGGCAGACCGGCCCCGCGCGCAGTTCGTTGCCCTCGACTTTTCACCCGCCATGATCGAGGTGCTGCACAGGCGGTTTGACGGCAATGCGAGCGTGACCGTCGTGTCTCACGATTTCTCAAACCCTCTGCCGCCCCTCGGGCAGTTCGATGCCGTCATTTCCAGCTTTGCCATTCATCACGTGCGCCACGAGCGCAAAAGAAGCCTCTACGCGGAGATTTTTGGCCTGCTGCGTCCAGGCGGCGTGTTTTGCAATCTGGAACACGTTTCGTCCCCCACCGACAACCTGCACGGGGATTTTCTGCGATTGCTGCGCCTGCGGCCGGAGGATGAGGATCCATCCAATAAACTGCTCGATGTCGAACGGCAATTAGCCTGGCTGCGCGAAATTGGTTATGCGGAAGTCGACTGCCACTGGAAATGGCGAGAGCTGGCGCTGCTGGCGGGGGTTAGGCGGAATTCGCAGAGCGAGACGAACGAATGAGATGAGAGCAGGCATGAATCCCGGGCGCCGGGCCGCGAACTTACTGCGTCGTGGAGGTGCGGGCCGCTTCCTCCTCACGTACTTGCTTCAATGTGGCGATGGGAATCTTGAGGAATAGGTCCACGATGTGCGGGTCGAACTGTGTGCCGCTGCACCTCTCGATTTCCGCCCGCGCGGCCTCGAATCCCGGCGCTTTGCGATAGCTGCGGTCGGAAGTCAGCGCGTCCAGCGTGTCGGAGATGGTAAAGAGCCTGGCGCCGAGGGGAATGTGCGGCCCTTTCAGGCCGTCGGGGTAACCCGTGCCGTCATATTTCTCGTGGTGGTGCCGGACGATGGCGCTGGCCGGGCGGAGGAACGGAACACGTTTGAGAATCTCGTCCCCGGCGATCGGGTGCTTGCGCATCTCAACCCATTCCTCCTCCGTGAGCTTGGCGGGCTTCAATAGAATTGCGTCGGCCACGGCAATCTTACCGATATCGTGCAGCAGGGCGCCTTGCTCGAGTGAAGGCAGCAGGGCGGGAGGATACCCCGCCTTCCGTGCCATGTAGCGCGTGTAGGCGCGCACGCGGTGGGAATGCGCGGAGACTTCATGCTCGCGCGCGTCCAGCGCCGCCACCAGCGCTTCTAACGTCATCAGATAGTTGGATTCCAGCTCGCTCAGCGCCACTTCGATCTCGCGCGTGCGGCGCTGAATGCTGTTTTCAAGCGAGCCCCGATAGGCGCGCGCCTGCCGCAACGTCACGACATGCTCGAAAGCCCGCGTCACGGAGCGCGTTACCTCTTCCGCCACCAGAGGTTTCACCAGAAAGTCCTGGGCTTGCATGCGCAGCGCGGAGATTACGGTCTCAACCTGAATGCCTCCGGTCACCAGAATGAACCCTACATCCCACCGGCTTTTCTGCGCCATGGATAAAAGGTCCAGGCCGGAGGCGCCGGGCATCCAGACGTCGCACACGATGACGTCGAAGTCGCCGCTCTCGATGGATTCCAGCGCGCAGGCCGCATCCGCAGCTTCACACACCTGCGTGGTAATCGGCCGCAGAGCTTCCTTGAAAAACATGCGCACGGCCGAATCGTCATCCACTACCAGAACTTTCGGAAGCGTTCGGGTCATCATAGGGCTTCAGGCGTAAATCACCTGGAGGCTCGGGATTGCCCCGAGTCACGGGCTACCAGTATCTTTTTACAAATAATTGAATCGGCTTTACTCGGAAATATCTTTAAGATTTCTGGAGGATATACCTCTCTGGTTATACACCAAGTTATAACCAACCTTTAAAATTCTCTTGCCTGCCCCACCGAGCGCGCACTCCCCAAGACTTCCAGGACTCGAGGCATTAAAGGCGATCTCCCATTCATCTCTTCCCAGTAGCGATAAAAATAAAATGAGAAGCGGTGTCCGATCTGCGTGAATTTTGTTTCCTGCCAATTTATTCCCTTCGTTGAAATTTACTCATCTTTTACCCACTTCCTGCCGAAATAAGATGTGATTAACGAAGTCGAAAGACGAGGTGAAAAGATGCGTGTGCTGATCGCAGAAGATGACAAACCGGTCGCCAGCTTTGTACAAAAGGGGCTGGAAGCCGAGCAATACGCGGTGGATGTCGCGCAGGATGGTGACGAAGCGCAGTTCATGGTCAATCAATTTGAATATGACGTGGCCGTACTCGACTTGACCTTGCCGCGCGTGGATGGCTTGGATGTGCTCAGGCACATCCGCCACATCAAGCCCGCGTTGCCTGTCCTCATTCTAACCGGGCGTAATCGTGTGGAGGACCGGGTGAAAGGACTGGACTTGGGCGCCGACGATTACCTGACCAAGCCCTTCTCCTTCACCGAACTATCCGCGCGGGTTCGGGCGCTCCTGCGGCGGGCAACTACGCCTGCGGAAGTCATGCTGCGCGTGCGCGACCTGGAGCTCAATCGTGTGGAACGGCTGGTGAAGCGGTCGGGGAGCTCCATCGTGCTGACCCCAAAGGAGTTCTCCCTGCTCGAGTACCTCATGCGCAACGCCGGCCGCTGCGTGACTCGCGCCATGATTATCGAGCATGTCTGGAACCTCTCCTTCGATACCATGACCAACGTCGTGGACGTCTACATCAACTACCTGCGGAAGAAAGTGGATGGGGGGTTCGACCGTAAACTCATTCAAACCGTTCGCGGCGTAGGCTATCAAATCGGCGGCGAGGCGTAACGCGATGGCCAACAAGGTGAAGGAGAGCCAGTTCGCTGCATCCGAACCAGCATCCGGTGTGGGAACCCCTCCGGCGAACGGGAAGGAAAATCCCGCGGAATCAAAGCCAAACGCGGCTGGAGCCACGGCAGCATACCGCATTCCCCCCGAAGAGTGCCGAGAATGCCTGACGGCGATGACTCACCGGCTGGTGCAGCCCCTCACCGCCCTGCGCGGCGGTCTGGAATTGGGACTGTTGGGAAAGCCCACGGAAGCGGATTACCGCGCCCTGCTCCAACAATCGATGCAACTTGCCGACACTATGGCGCAGATGATCATCTCGCTGCGCGACATCGGTGAATCCGGTGTATCGGCAGGCCCATATCAGAGCATCCGGCTGGAATCCGCGGTTCAGGATGCGCTGGCTGAGGCGGAGACCTGGGCGCAATCGCGCGATTTGGCGCTGCAGCTTCAAAATACCAGTGACGTCAACGTCCGCGCAAACCCCCAGCGCCTGCGCGAGGCTCTCCAAAGCCTGTTCGCGTGGGTCATCCAGAACAGCGCCGGAGGTGGCGTCATGGTCGTAGAGCTTTCGGGCGAGGAAGGTGAGGCAAGCGTATTTCTTTCGCCGCCAAAATTGGATTGGCAATACCTTCAAGTCAAGATGCTCGAGGATATTACCACGCCGGGTGTGCTCTTTTCGCGTGCCGCCAGGATTGGAACTCTAGGATGGGCCATCAATCAACGCCTCGTGAACGGCATAGGTGGCAAGATCGAGATCTTGCCGGTGGATGGCTCTGCCGGTCGAATTCGCCTGCGACTCCCTCTCACCCCTCCAGGCTGAGGTACGGAATCCTTCATGAGGTTTTTGTTGCCTGAGGGCATCGGCTGTGGTTGGGAGCCGATCGCAGAACTCTGCAGCCATCTCAGCCTAGAGAAATTTAATTCTGGTTTAATCGCCCTCTAAGAGCCTCATGGCACAAATAGAGCCTGACTAGCGAGGAACCCATGACAAACAGCGCCATTAATGCCCCGCGGAAGACCCTTCGCTCGACGCTTGTCGCGAGTCCTGACTCGATTTTCCGCAAGCACGTTTTGCAGCAACTCGCCGATCGAGATTGTTTGGGTGTGGAAGCCTGTGGCGGCGCTGAGGCGCTTGCGGTTTTGGAGGAAGGCAAATGCCAGACTCTGCTTCTCGATCCCATCCTCCCCGATCTGGATGTAAGTGAGCTCGTGGCGATCATCCGCGCTCGCCACCCGCAGGTGGAAGTTCACGTCCTGGACGGCCAGTATGGCGGCCCCTTCACGTGCAACGATGAGGAACTGCACCCGGATCCGAACGAAACTTTCCGTCTGATTCAAAACTCCCGCGAGGCGCGAATTCCCACGGAACTTCCAGACCCGCACAAGTGTTCTGCGCAGGCCGCGCCAACCCCTGCTGACGAGATTGAAGCGCTGCCCGGCATGATGGGCCAAAGCGAGTCGCTCCGCCGCGTCTACCGCCTGGTGCGGCTGGTGGCGCCGCGCCAAACCACGGTGCTGCTGACCGGTGAGACCGGAACCGGCAAGGAACTGGTAGCCCGCGCCCTGCACCTCCTGAGCCCGCGTCGCGATCGGCCCTTCGTGGTCATCAATTGCGCGGCCCTCCCGGAACCTCTCATGGAAGCTGAACTTTTTGGCTACAATCGCGGCGCTTTTACCGGAGCTTTTCAGTCGCGCCTAGGACGCATTCAAGTGGCTCATGGCGGCACGCTCCTGCTCGATGAGGTAGGTGACCTTCCGCTCTCCATGCAGGCCAAACTTCTGCGTTTCTTGCAGGAAGGTGAAATCCAGCGGCTGGGCAGCCCCGATACGCTGCGCATCGACGCCCGCGTCATCGCCGCCACCAACGCCAATCTTGCGCGCATGGTGAAGGATGGACGTTTTCGCGACGACCTCTATTACCGCTTGGCGGTGTTTCCCATTGAGGTCGAACCGCTGCGCTCACGCCCCGAAGATATCGTTGTTCTAGGGCAGCATTTCCTTAATCGCCTGTCCGAGGAAATGCACTCGTCAATCCGGGCGTTGTCACCCGCAGCGGCGCGAGCCCTTGAACGCCATTCGTGGCCAGGGAATGTGCGCGAGTTGCGCCAGGTGATCGAAAGAGCTTTGATCCTGGCCGAGGATAAACTGGAGATTCAACCCGAACATCTCTCCTGGGACGGGGAATGTTCGCATTCTGAGAGAAATCTTAGGTCCTTGGCCTGAAGTTGGCACGGTCCGTGCTTTCAAGGCCCATCGCCATGCACACAATATCGGTTGACCGGCAAGAAAAACTTGCCCCGCAGGCGGACTCTGCCCGCTCGGCGAGAATGGCCCTGGCAGCGGCGTTTGCTTCCTTCGCGCAGACGGCCGGGGCGCTGGAGACTACCTATACAAGGTTGCAGTCGGAAGTCGGGCGACTGCGGCATGAGCTCGAAAACAAGAATCGCAGCTTGGCGCAAAGTTTGGAAGAGAACGAGCGAATGCGCACTTACCTGGCCAGCATCGTGGAAGGCCTTCCCTGCGGCATACTGGTATTTGATGGCGACATGAATTTGCGCATGATCAATCCTGAAGCAAGCCGGCTGCTGAGTTCGGGCAGTGAGGGAAGCTCGGAATTCTGCGTCCCCCGGCTTTTGGGGCCATTGCTTGCGGCGCTACCCAAGAACGAATTCCGCCGAGAAGAGGAGTGGGTGGTAGACGAGCCCCAGGGCGGACGGGCCGTGGGCGTCAGTCGCGCCACCATTCGCGCCAAGGGGGCGGGCCACGAATCCATCCTCATCCTGCGCGATCTTACCGTGGCCAAACAACTGGAACGCGAGCGTGAAGTCTCGCGGCGCGCCCAGGCGTTGGCGGAAATCTCCGCCCTGCTCGCCCACGAGATTCGCAATCCCCTGGGGAGCCTCGAGCTGTTTGCCGGACTTCTGGCCGATGCCCTATCGAACCAGGCAGAGTTGCAACCTTGGATCAGCCACGTTCAGGCCGGCCTGCGGTCGCTCGCGGCAACCGTGAACAACGTGCTGCACTTTCACAGCCAGCCTTCGGCGCAACTCCTGCCCGTCGACCTTCTTCGGCTGTTGGGTGAAACATCGGATTTCCTGCGCCCGTTGGCCCGGCAAAAGGAAATGCGGATTGAGTGGCAAGCGCGTGGCGAATCCATCACTATTCTCGCCGACCCCTCGCGCCTCCAGCAGGCATTTTTCAATCTCGCGCTCAATGCCTTTGGCGCCATGAAGCCGGGAGGAACGCTGTCCGTCAATGTCAGGCTGATGCAAGACCATTGCCCTCCCGCCGCTGCCGTAGCCTTTGCGGATCAGGGATGCGGCATCCGCGCGGAGAACCTAAAAAAGGTTTTCGAGCCGGGGTTCACCACGCGGGAAGGAAGCCCCGGCCTGGGTTTGGCCGTTACGCGCAAAGTGGTGGAGCAGCACGGTGGCACGATTCAAGTGGAAAGCCGTCAAGGATGGGGGACCACCTTTACTCTGCTGCTGCCTTTGTGTCACCGGCACCCGGAAGAAAAGGAAATCGGAAACTTGAAACTTGAAATTGGCAGACCTGGCCCCGAGCCTCGAGTTCCC
>JASHTZ010000494.1 GCA_030040295.1 Terriglobia bacterium
CACGGTCAGAACCAGGTCGCCGGATGCTTCCACTTTGGCGCTCGTCGCGCCTTCCAGCAGCCAGGTAATTACTTTGGGATCGGTTCCCGGAGCCAGCTCAAAATCGTTTTCGAGCTGTCCCTGCCTGCCGTAATAAATCAAATCCACGCCTGGATAGACGTGTTGATAGCGAACGCGGCCAAACGTGGGTATCTGCGTCCTCCAAAGCGTGGGGTCACTGCCCACAAAATAATTGCTCGTTCCCGGAAGTTTTTCCTCGGCCTGAATCGCCGGTCCGGCGGCGTCTTTCAAACTCAGGCGCAACCAGGCGGTGGAATTCCTTTCCCCGGCGTTTCGCAAGCCCAGCACCTCGGCCCCTGGCGTGAGGAAAAGGGTATAGCCCTGCCCGCGCGCCAGGTATTTGACCTGCGGGTCCACCTGACCTTGGTTTTCCTCAAAACTCAACGGCATCAGATAGGAGCGGGTAGCCGGCGGGGCACTGGACTTGCCAGGAGAGGCAGGTTCGCCGGCCCATGTGGGAGCGGATAGCATCAGGCCGCTACCCATCGTCAAGGCAAGGAAAAATACTCTGAACCGGCTCACTGTTTTCAATGGTCCCCTTGTTATTGCCTCGGCTTCGCCCGGCGGATTGGAGGGTGTGAGGCCGGCGGGCGAACCTCGGACTTGCTTTATGGCTTCCTGTTCCCTTGCTCGCCCGGCGGGTTACTCGCCAACCGTCAGCCTCCGCAGCACGCCTGAAAGGTTATAGCGCAGCATGATGAACGCGGAACCGTAGTCGTAACGGACGCTCTTGGTGTAGCCGAGCTGCAGCGAAAGATCCCTGGCCCTCTTGAAACTGGTTATCGTCAGATAGGCCCCGGCACCGTTGTCCCGCGATAGCCAGGAAGGCCCGGCGTTCTGCTGGTAGAAATACTCGAGGCCGGTGGAATAGGTTTGGTAATAATAACCGCTGGTCTCAAACAGCGCGTCCCAAAATCGGTTGTGATGGCCGTCGCCGCCCAGCAGATTATCCGGCGAAACCAGCCGGCTGTAGATTTTTTGTGGCCCCTCGGGGGCGAGGCCGTAGGCCGACGCCTCCAACCGGACAACCTTCTTGAAGCTAAAAGCCAGTCCAGCCTCGCCATTGCCCATATTTCCTAGCGTTTCGTAGGGTCGCGCCAGCTCGTAGGGCCGCGGCATCACCTGCCGATCAACGGTTCCCGAGCCCACGCCCAGGTTCAGGAAGGGTGTGACCAGAACGTCGTAACTCAGAACCTGGTAACTGCGGTCAAAGTGGTTGAACCAGTCCAACATAAACCGGCCGTCGGAATAGGTCTTAACCATATTGAAGCCGGCCGAACCCGTCAAAATGCTCGTAATGTTGATCTTGTCGTACTTCGTGTCGTAACGCACATCGAGATAGGGCGCCCCGACAATGGTTGTATCCCGCCAGTCAGCCGTGGAAATAATCGAGAAGGGGGTGCGTGTGCTGTAAAGGGGAACACCAAAATCAACCGACGTGTGGTCGTTGATTTTGTATCCGACATCGACGTCGTAGGTCAGCACATCGCCCATGTTGCTATGGTTTCCCTCCGTCTGCACAAACGCCGTCGGGCCGCTGGTGGCCGGAAGGTCATAAAAGATGGAGGTGTTTTCGTTTTCGGCGGGTTTCTGAGCGGGAGTGGATTGTGCTCTACCAAATGGCGCCAATAATAACGCAGCGAGCAGAAACGTGTAAATTGGCCTCACTTCGTGTGCCTTTCCCAAGCAAGTTTCGTCCCGAGGCGAACCTCACTGCCCGCGGCGGATGAGATCGAGCGCCCTTGGACTGCGCCCTTCCCACTCCTCAGCCCTGCCGGTGGGTTCTAAACACTCTCGGTTGCAACCTTATAAGAGCAGTGCTTGATGGATTCGGATCGCACTTCTTGTTCTTGACTTCGATGCCAAGTTAGGGAGCTCGGCGCTGGGGACTTCATCACTACTTGCAGTTCGCTCTCCCCCACACAGCGGTGGCTCATTCCGCGCGACAGAATGAATTCCTGAATCCGGCCCTGCTGCCTCGACACGGCAAAAATGCAATCTGCATCTTCCGCGCCCTCTGCACAGCGTCGCCGGGAGGGTCATTGGCAGCACATGCCTTCGCACTGCAAGCCTGCCCATTGCAACTTCGCGAAGCTTCTCCTTCGCTGAGACCACCGGAAAGGTGCACGATTTCAAACCACGGTACGCTGAGATGCGTAAAAGCCGCATAGAGGTTTGAAGGGGGATTGCAGATGTTTGTTAAATTCTCTTAACATTTCATCCGCCCCAACCAATGTGATCCAATCCGAACGCGGATCGCCCGACATCCTGCACTTCTTCTGCTCGGGCAGAGTAGCACCCCAAGAACGATACATCAACAATCCTATCAGCACAATAGGAGTTTGTGAACGTAATTTTACACGCTTGCGGTCCAGGGGCAAAAATGGCACCCCTCAAGGGTGAATCTCCGCTGCCCAATCGTTTTCGGCATCGATGTCAATTCCTTAGGAAATCTCATTTGCCCGTCTTTGCATTCCAGACGGTCTTCATGCCGCATCGGCCCTTTTCAGGCCGCGCAGCACCCCCGCCACCTTGTCGAATTCATCCGACTTGTCGAAGTAATATCGAGCGCCGTTGCCAAGACACTTGCTGCGATATTCGCGGCCTGAGTGGTTGCTGAGCACGATCACCAGGGGCGTGAGGGCATCCTGTTTCAAAACCTCCAGGACGTCGATTCCACTGCCGCCGGGGATGCCGATATCAAGAATTACCACGTCCGGTTTCCCTTCACGAATTTTCAGCACAGCCTCCGCTACGCTGCCCGCCGAACCAATAATCTCAAGCTCCGGCACACTGGCCAGGATGACCGCCAGCCGCTGGACCAGGGCTTCCGAGTCATCTACGATGAGTACTCGCATGTCACCTCGACGGTCAGTATATTGGTTGATGGGATTTCATGGTATCGACCAAAATCGAAATCTAATGTAGTTGTTATTATGAGGCGAATGTAGGGCTTTGGACTACAAGCAAGGGCCACCCCCGGCTGCCGAGACTGCCTGATGCCGCCGGAGGCTACGGCACGGGTAAGGGTTTCATTGCTGAGACCGGCCTCGCTTCCCGAGCACTCGATGCCGGGTTGGTGGTCCGCTCCAGACATCAGTTTTTTTGAGGTTTTCGCCTTCACACTGCGGTGCAGCGAATGTAGCCCCAAAGGCATCCAAATCGTCTAATATTAAGCCTATGACGGCCAAGGTAAAACAATCTCTGGGGGCTATTGGAATCATCGCCGGGCTCAGCGCCTTGCTGGTGGTGCTGGGGATTTTGCAATGGCGATGGAGCAACCAGATCCGCACCGCTGACCTGCAACGCAAGCAGGCTGCGCTGCAAGCGGGCGTGAACGGCTTCCGCGAGGATTTTCACCGCGAGCTGGCGGGAATCTGCACCAACTTCGCCTACCGGCCGCCCGACCAGGTGCCCGCCATTGAAGACCTTTACGCCCAGGATTGCGGTGACTGGGCCCACTCTTCAGAACACCGCGAGCTGGTGGCCAATTATTACCTCTGGGAGAAAGTGAAAGGCGGAAATTACTCCTTCCGCCAGTTCGATCCGCAGGACGGATCCTTCAAGGAAGTTCCTTGCCCGGTGCGCCTGGGTGCATTATGCGACACGTCGGGTCTTCTTCCCACGTCCAATTCGCGTGGAGGGGATTTCGGATTTGGCGGCCTGCGCTGGCGTGTTGAAGGCGCTTCCCTGGCGATGGTACGCCCCATTCCCCGCCTGGGCTGGCGAGACTTCCGGAATGGCGCCGGGCGCCCGCCCGATTTTTCTCCGGCGGGATTCATGATTGTTGAACTTGACCGCGAGGCCTTCCAGCGACTGCTCCAGGAACTTTCGCAGAGATACTTCGGGGGCTCCGACGGCCCGCTTTACAATGTCGCGATTGTGGACGGAGCGAATCCTCCCCACTTCATCTTCGATTCGCAGAATGCTCCTTCAGCGGAACTCGTGAGCTCGCCGGATGAATCCGTGCATCTGTTCAGCTCGCGGCGCATGCGGGGTTTTGACCAGCGGCCAGGCAGTTTCCGCGAACCCGGCGGCGCGGCAAGGCGCGAGAGATTTCCACCGCCAGCGCCTTCAGCGCCGCCACCCGGACGCGACCTCTCAAATCGCGCACGGAGCTTCCTGGCCGCGCCCATTCTTGCTGACGCCGCTGCTGCCGATTGGCGTTTGGTGGTGCGGCATCCGGGCGGGTCGCTGGCGGAAGCTGCGGCGGTCTACTGGAGGCGCGATTTGCTCCTGGGCTTTGGAGTGCTGCTGGTGCTGGCGGCCAGCATGGCCCTGGTGCTGGTCTGGATGCTTCGAATCCGCCGCCTCGCCAAGATGCAGATGGATTTTGTGGCCGGCGTTTCCCACGAATTGCGAACTCCCGTGAGCGTCATCTCCTCGGCGGCGGAAAATCTCGCCGACGGCGTAGTGGCGGGCGGGCCGCAGGTGAAGCAGTACGGCGCGCTGATCCGCAATGAAGCGCAGCGGCTGGCTGGAATGATTGGCCAAGTGCTGCTCTTTGCCGCCACGCGCAGCAGCCAGGGGCAATACCAGCCGCAGCCGGTGCCCGTGAGTGAGACCATTGAGACGGCTGTGGCGGACTTGGCCCATCTTGCCACCGCCAACGGCTTCACCGTGGAGAAGGAAATCGCTCCGGACCTGCCGCCCGTTATGGCTGATCCCAAGGCGCTCGGTCGCTGCCTGCAAAACCTCATGACCAATGCTCTGAAATACGGCGGTGACGGCCGCTGGATGGGCATTCGCGCGCAGGCCGGCGCTGGACCGGAAGCCGGTGAGGTGCTGATTACCGTGCAGGACCGGGGCGAAGGGATTGAGGCCGAAGAGATTTCCCACATTTTTGAGCCGTTTTACAGGGGTAACGCCGCGCGCTCTTCGCAAGTGCATGGCACGGGTTTGGGATTGAGCCTCGCCAAAGAAGCCGCCGAGGCCATGGGAGGAAGGCTCACGGTGACGAGCCACTTGGGTGAGGGAAGCGCGTTCACATTGCATTTCCCCGCAGCCAAGTAGCGCCGGCTTGGCTTGTAGCGCGGGTGTCCCCACCCGCGTGGCATGGGCATCTCCGATTTCGTGAGTCCGATGGACTCCATCGGAGTCCGCAAGTCGGACTTGGCCATGCGCACGTGCTGGAACCCCATGCAACAAGGAATGAGCGCAAGGAGAACCTGTGAATTCCAACATCCTGTTGGTGGAAGACGAGCCGGGACTGGTGCTGACCCTCAGCGATCGCCTCCGCAGCGAGGGTTACAACGTGGATGCGCTTTATGAGGGCTCCCAGGTGTTGGAGCGCGCCGCGCGCAATCGCTTCGGGCTGATTATTCTCGATGTGATGCTGCCAGGGAAAGGCGGATTCGAGGTCCTTCAGGAGCTGCGACAGCGCGGCTTCACCACGCCCATTCTCATGCTCACCGCGCGCACCCAGATGGCCGACAAAGTAAAGGGTCTGAAGATCGGCGCGGACGATTACCTCACCAAACCCTTTGAAATACCGGAACTACTGGCGCGAATCGAAGCCCTGCTGCGACGCGGCAGCCGCGCCGGCCACGATGGCCCGGACTTTTACGATTGTGGCCCGCTCCACATCGATATGCGGAAGTCAGAAGTTACGCGCGATGGCTCGCCCGCGCCGCTTTCCACCAAGGAATTCCAACTGCTGCGTTATCTCATCGAAAATCGCGGCCGCACCGTAAGCCGCGAAGAACTTCTGAAGGAAGTCTGGGGCTACTCCTCCGCGCCTTCCACCCGCACCGTGGACGTTCACGTCGCCTGGCTGCGCCAGAAGCTCGAAGCCGACCCCAAGCAACCCAAATACATCCTCACCGTCCACGGGCAAGGTTATAAGTTCGCGTCCTGAAGCGCGTCATGCCGATGAAAAATCCTGTGCATTCCGGTCGCATCGTCCGGCATGATTGCCTTGAGCCTATGGAATTAAGTGTCGCGAAGGCTGCAAAGGTTCTGGGCGGCACGCGGCAAACAGGCATCACCGATTGGCCATGGTTTTTATGCTCCCCATGCCCAGGAGTTGCCGGTCGGCAGTCGCAAGCGTCAGGTCAAGGACCTGGGCAGTGGCCGCCAGAAAGCGGTCAGACGGATCGGAGTGGGGAAGCTGCAACTGACAGGCGGCCAGAGAAATCTCATGGGTCAGCGGGGCTTCGCGGAATCTCGCGGTCGCCCTCGCCACCCACGATGAGAGCTCTTCATGGAGGCGGATTCTCCCCTTGGAATTTAAGGTCAGGGCTTCCCAAGTGCTGATCGGGGATAGCCAGAGCTCGTTTCGGGGATTTACCAATTCACGGCGAAGCCTGGTTCCAAGCTGCTCAGGTTCGCGTAGGCTCCATAACCAGATGTGTGTGTCGAGTAGGATTTTCAATCGCGAAGCGCCTCCCACTCGCTCTCTTCGCTGGCGGGAGAGACGATGTCGCCTGTGATGTCGAAGCTGCCCACCATAGACCCCAGCCAATTCTTGTGCTCGACAGGGGGGCTCGGCGGAGTTACTTCAGCAATGGGTTTGCCGAAGCGCGTAATGCGCAGCGATCTTTTGGTTTTCTGCACTCGCTTGAGTATTCCCAAACATTTGGCCTTGAACTCCGATACGGCGATTTCCTCCATGATCTCCCTCCCTCTTGGCCCAGATTATCATGGTCAAAAAAGTTGGTCAACCTTCGCGTATTGCCGATTAACGGGGTTCTTTCGGACAATTTGATACGGAGACGTCAAATCCTTCGCGGGGAGGGCGTTGCACTCTCCTCTGTCGCCCCTCTTTGTATATAATCGGGCTCTCAGTGGAATTGCCGGTGTTCGGGACTTCTGTCCGGAAGGCCGGAAGCTAATGCTCCACTCATCATGCGCTGCCCAAAATGCCAATTCGACCATGAAGCGCAGTTCACCGAGTGCCTGAAGTGCGGAATCGTCTTCGCGCGCTATGAGGCGGCGATGGCGGCCAAGCAGGCGGCCGTGGAGGCGAAGCAGGCCGCCGTGGGCGCCGGAAAGGTTGGTGCGGCTGCGCAGGCGGCCTCCGTCGAGTTGGCGCGACTCGCGGCGCTGCCACCCGTCGCGCCTCCCTGGGAGCGATACGATCCTCGCAGCGAGTTAAAGTGGCGGGCGCTGGCGCTTCCCTTGGCGCTGGTTGTGGGGCGATTGTTGGCGGGTGCGGGCCTTTGGGACCTGTTGGAAGGTGAGCTCGCCATGGTGGTGCACGAGAGCGGGCACGCCATCACTTCCTGGCTTACGGGCCGCTGGGCAATCCCCTCGTTCTGGGTCACCTATCACGGCGAGGACCGGCACTGGTGGATCGTTCTGCCCTTGACCTGCGCGATCGTCTTTGGGGGATACCAGGCCTGGAAGGCGCAACGCTGGGGATGGGTTTGCGCCGCCGGCGCAGTGCTGCTGTTGCAATTGATCATCCAGGGCCAATCCGGCTTCACGCAGGAAGCCCTGATCGTTTTTGGCGGTGACGGCGGCGCGCTGGTGCTGGCCACCGTCCTCATGGCCACGTTTTACGCTCCCCACGAAAGCGCGTTCTACAAGAATTGGGGCATGCGTTGGGCATTGCTGGTGTTCGGAGCGCTGGCCTTCATGCACGTCTACCGTGAATGGTCGACGAATAATATGCCCTTCGGCGAGATCGAGGGAGTGAACCTCTCGGACCCCACCCTGCTCACCGAAATGTACGGCTGGTCCCTTCAGGAAATGGTCGGCCGCTATCTTCTGCTGGCCAGAGTCTGCTTCGTGGCTCTCTTCACGCTGTACGTGGGGGGATTGGTCTCCGTCTATCGGGAGACGCAGTCGAAGACTCTTGGCGCCAAAATGTAGCTCAGGTTCCAACCCACGGCCATCGGATTAATTCCAAATCTCCATTCCACACCTGTGAAATGTGCCGCGGCCTTCTCCAATTGCCAGCGCATTTGACGCATTTTCATCGGGTTAGAGAATTGGTAAACGTTTTCAAAGAATTTACTTGACAAGTGATAACAGGGGGGGTAGATTCCACTGCAACTCAGGGACCAAAGGGCCACGGTCTTCGGGATTCCAGATTCGTTTGGAGGAAGCCATGAAGCTCCGACTCTCATCTCTCGAGACTGCCTCGATCGCTTCCTTAACAAGCATTCATTGCTGGTTTAGAGTCGCGCTTCTCACCATCACGGTTGGTGCCCCGGATAGGGCCGATCGCCCATGCACCCAATGTGCATAAATGCCATCGGCGTTGAGATAATTTGATGAGTAAAATGGACCCAAGAATTGCCTCTATTATTGAAATGATCGAGCGTGACTGCACACAGCGCTTTACGGTAAGCCGAGTTGCCGCGCAGCTCCGCCTTAGCCGGTCCAGGTTTGAGCACCTATTCAAGGAGCAGACTTGCAAAACGTTTAAATCGCACTTGAGGAAAGTTCGCGTAGCACGCGCCAAGTCACTGCTTACCGACCGTTGTTTGAGCATTAAGGAAGTTGCTGTTAGGTGTGGCTACTTAAGCGCCACCGGCCTCTCCCGTGACTTCAGAAGAATCGTCCACTCATCGCCCTCCAATTACCGTCGCAGCACGTTTTGTCGCTAAATAGCACATTTTGACAAGGGATTTCTATGGACAGCCCTTTAGCCACGCTGTAACTTTCCCCTGGTAAAACTCCGTTTGGATGTCCGGCACGGCAATCGAGCTTGAGTCATGCGGGCCGTGCTGGGCGCCGATGTTGGCCTTGGGCACGCTAATTTCCTGAGACAAGACGGTCACAGAGAGTCGATTTTGCGATGGAGGAGACAGATATGGAAGCAACAAGCCGGCCAAGCAAACTGGAAAGTCTCGCTAATCTTGCAACGATTATCGTGTCACTGGTCCTCACGGCAGTTCTGATTAGGGTCTTTTTGCTCCCGCAACCGCGGCCAGCGGCCAACCTCACAGACCAACATATTGGGATCAATCTCAAGCAGTCTCTCCCCGATGTCGACTGGGCCAAGAACAAGCGCACGCTGGTCCTCGCCGTCTCCACTCAGTGCCACTTTTGCACGGAAAGCGCTCCATTTTTTCAGAGGATCCAGAAGGAGAGGCCCCGAGATTTGAAACTGCTTGCGGTGTTGCCGCAGGCAGTAGACGAGGGCCGCAAGTATCTCGATGGCGAGGGCGTGCACGTTGACGACGTGAAGCAGGCAACACTCAGCAGCATCGGAGTAACGGGCACGCCGACAATGTTGCTTGTTGACGGCAAGGGAACCGTGGCAAAGGCGTGGGAGGGAAAGCTCCAGCCGGATCAACAGGCAGTAGTTTTGGCCGCGCTGAAATAGACCGCATCCAATAGGAAGCCCGGCCGGTAATGGTTCGCTCGTGTCAGTCGGTGTCCACGTACTCGTGTTCGGCAAGGGATGGGCCGGGACGAGAGCGTCACTCTCAGTGTGGAGTGACGGGTAGGAGGCAGAAGATGTCAAGCATATTACAACGCCTGAACGTGCTATTAATTTCGTTATTGGCCATCGTGCTTACATCGGTGCTTGTGGCTCAGATCAAACCGGCAATGCACCCCACTCCCCAAGCGGAGTCGCCTGACGAAGAGGGTGTGTGGCCGAGAACATTGCAGGTGAGTCCCTCGGAACCGGGTGACCCGGTGAAGCTGGTCAGGATCATGAAAGGTGGCCAAGAACTTGTGCCGGGAACTTACATCATGCCTGAGGTGTCGGCCGCCAATGGTAGCGTTATGGCGGGCCTCTTGGACGGCTGGCTGAAGGACATGTCAGTTGTGCTGGAGAACGATTCGTCGAAGGACGTCACCTCCGTGGGAATCGCGGTTGTGTTCCCATTTCGCGAGACCGGCCTGGAGTGCGCCGAAGACACGGGTGACAAGTCCCCGAATAGTCCCTGGTGCGAGGCCCACCCGCATTGGTGCGATGGCGGATGTCCCAATCTAATGCAAGAGTCCCTGCATTGGGGGCGGCTATCCCCCGAGACGGCGAAGGCGTTGCAAGCCCGGTACTCTGCCGAGGGCAGAACCGAGGTCACCTACCCCGAACCTTGGACTATGCCGCTGCAAGGTAAGGGTCCGCTCAGGCTCGCCCCTGGCTCGCAGGTCGCTCTTTTTCCGCCTGACGCCGGGAGGTACCCGGCTGTTACGGACCCGCGGGACCGTTTCTCAGTGAATATGGCGCTGCTCCGCGAGGGATTGGAGAAAACGCAAGGCACGACAGAGTCCCTCGTCAGCCGTGCAAACTCTGAGTTCGGATGGGCATACCGCGCCGTTCCAAAGTTCAATGTGGCGATTGTGGTGGTTTACTTCGCCGACGGTACGATTTGGGGGAACTTCGGATTCGGTTATGGTGTTCCCAATCCGGATGGCATCTTCACGCGCGTCAGCGAGAGAGAGCCTGCCCTCTGGCGGGCTCAACACGATCCCCAGGGGAACTAACCTCTTATTCTATGAATCCGTATAGCAGCAGTTTGGACCATCTGCTCGGCAGGCTGAGTCGAGATCAGGAAAGCGAGGTGGCTCCTCATGAAGGCGCGACGGTCATATGCCATTTTGAGGTTGCTGGTCTTGGTGGGCTGCATCCCTCTTCTCCAGTTGCACACCACAGTTCCCTTGGTACGCGCGCAATCGGGGTACACGTGCGGGTTCTTTCAGGTTAATGCTAATGCACAGTGCCCCTCGTCCTGCACCACAGGAACCTATACCGGATATTCGTACCAGAGCCTCGGCTTCGCTGTGGGCTACATATACCCAAACCCGTGCTCGGGTGACTCATGTGTCCAGCCCGAAACGTATACGGGTGACGAGGGTGTCGTCACCCCTCCTGAGCTGTACTACCTGCTGCTTTGGATATGGATACAGTTGCGGCACTCAGTTTACACAATGCGCGGTTCAAAGTCAGTGCTGCTCGCCAATGTCTTGCGTCACCGCCGGCATTTGCTGCGAGGCAGACGGTGGAACTTGCAACCCGAATGATGCCAACATCTGCTGCGGTGTCTGCGGGAGCAACGGGATCAACACTACGTGTTGTTCCTCAACAGTCGGTTCGGGATGCGAAACTACTGCAGACTGTTGTGGTGGTGGTGAAATTGTCACATGCTCGGGCACTACCTGCTATTGGCCTAAAGGACAGCCGTGCCCGGATAAGGGCAGTAACGACGACCGGTGCCTCACTGGTTATTGCAACACGACCGGGATTTGCGGCACAGTCGGGGGCACTCCAATCATTATTGATGTGGATGGGTCGGGCTACCATCTCACTGACTACGCAGGCGGCGTAAAATTCGATATCTTTAACACCGGAACACCCATTCAACTTAGTTGGACCGCTCCGAATTCAACAAACGCGTTCCTCGCCTTGGACCGGAACGGCAACGGAAAGATCGACAGTGGCGCCGAACTATTTGGAGACGTCACCCCGCAGCCCCCGTCTGACGACCGCAACGGATTCCTTGCCCTGGCGGTCTTCGATCAGCCGGCGAACGGGGGAAATGGTAACGGCATGATTGACCCCGGCGACTCCGTCTACTCCAAACTTCTCCTGTGGATTGACGCCAACCACAATGGAATCTCCGAACCAAAGGAGTTGTACACGCTTCCTGAACTTGGCGTCCAATCGATTTCTTTGGACTACAAGCTTTCTTTCCGGAAGGACCAATACGGGAACGAGTTTCGTTTTCGGGCAAAGATTGCAGATGACGGCTCGCCCTGGGTGTGGGACGTTATACTGCTGACTTCTCCCACGCAGCATTGACGTGGAGCGATATGGGGTCCGACGCGAAGTGTCGGGTAAGAAGTGTGTGGCCAGACGCAACGCTCATCACGTTTCTGGAAACCGAGCCGCCCTATGGAACCCAGCGAACCTTTCCCGAAAAATCATGCACCAAGTGAGTGAAATCCCCCAATAGCCCGCGCGGGCGGGGGGCCAGATCACCAGGCCGCAAAATCCTCGGTCCACGTTGCCAATTTGTCAGGGCGCAACGGTATCGGTTTGCGGCTTGTGGCTGAATTTACGGCGAAGGTCAGGCCAGAATTCCTCCACCACGATGGTGAGGGTGTCATACGCAACCTCCGTGCCCCACACGCTTGCGGCATTTCCCAGATTCCGGTCTTCCCGAGGGTGGTAGGTGTAAGTGGAAATTCCGGCGGCAATCCCGCTCCCAAAGATTTCAGAGAAATTGAACGCATTATGCCCGGAGTCGGTGCGCGTCACAAAGATACGGCTCATGGCGTAACCCGTCCGGCCCCAAAACGTCCCCGAATAGGATTGGTAGAAGCGCGGATCCTCTTTCAGTAGCGAGGGAAGGATGGCGCCCGTCATGAAGTTCTCGATTGTGCCGTCCGCAAACGCCGCCCCGTAGCGCCTTGCATAGCCTACCGCTCCCTGCCCGTACCCCTTTTCGCTGTTCTCCGCCTGGCTGATCCCGGCTAGAGCCCCGTACCAGGGGTAATTGAAATAATCGAAGGAGGTGCGCGCTGCGGTTTTAAACTTCTGCCAGGGAGTCAAGGGTGGTAACTGGTCAGAGGTTTCCAGGGTGAGAAAGTTTGGCAAAGCATAAAAAAGCCGGTCGTTGGAAGTCCCGTTGGGGTAGATAACCGGGGCCTTCGGATCTGCTTTGCTTTTGTCCGTGGCCTTGGGTGGATCGTCCGACGACGTAGAGCCGCCTGCCGGATGTTGCGCGACCGCCGGTTGCTGCGCCGCGGGCTGCTGCGCGGCCGCGGAGGCAGCAACCAAAAGGACCGCCGCCATCAGTGTGACCGCAAACCCGCTTCGGGGCGGCCGGCTTCCGTTGATCGCTTCTCGCATCTTCCTCCGCGCGCGCAGGTGCGTCAGGCAGCCGGCTCGCCCGCCAACATCTTAGGCCGTGTTTTCGTTGGACGAAGGAAACGGGGGGAGAGTTTCCCCTCCAGGGCTTCAGAAGGGAATTAAGCAAAGATTTTACTTTCTTAACGTTGGGAAGTTAACATCCACCTCTGTTACCACCTCCACAGGCTCGCCGCTGAGCAGAGAGGGCCGATAACGCCACTTTCCCACGGTCTTCATGGCGGCCGGCGCCAGGGCGGGTGGGCCGCTGAGCAGCTTTACATTTTGCACTGTGCCGTCCCGGGCGATCACCACTTCCATGCGCACCGTGCCTTGGATGCCGGCCTTTCGCGCCTCGCGGGGATAGGCCGGTTTGGGCTGATAAATCAACCCTTTCGTCATCACTGCTTCC
>JASHTZ010000495.1 GCA_030040295.1 Terriglobia bacterium
AGGGCGCGATGATGGCCAGCAGTCAGGTCGCGAATCGCCACGGCGGGCTGGTACTCTTTTTCGCCTGCGCCGCGCACTTCCAGGCGGGCCCAAATGGCGTGACCGGTTTCATCTACCACCCGGATGTGCAGCGTGGCGGCAAACAGTGTATTCGCAAAGATCAGCGCCAAAGAGGAAGAAAGGGCCAACCAAGAAAAGTGAATCACACGGTTCACGCAAAAGTTTTCTTCGTGCCCTCTGCGCCCGGAAGGGATTTCACACGGAAAACGCCGAGGGTCTCTGCGGGCTCTGTGTGAAATGTTCTGAGGCACAGAGAACACAGAGGCTTTGATCGCACAATGCATCACTCACCTTTTACGCCTGCGAAATCCGCAGAAAGACCACACCATGCTTCAGCACAAGTGTCGAATAGGTGTCCTCAAACACCCCGCGGTCCGCGTGTTCCCAGAGGTCGCGCACGTGGACGCGGCCGCGAAATCCAACTTCGGTAAAGCGCAGCGTCATCTTCATCACCGAGCGCCCGCGGTTGAACAGTCCCACCGCCTTCGAGCCGTCGCCGAGCGGCTTCATCCAGATTTCGAGCGGCCCTTCGCAGCTCACGCGGTCGCCCTGGATTCCCGCTGCGTCCTGATTCACGGCGATCACTTCGCGGTTGCAGAGAATGGCTTGAATCTCGGGGGTCATCTGCGCCAGGTCGTTGCCGGCGATCAACGGCGCGGCGAGAATGCTCCACAGGCTCATTTGCGTAAGGTTGTCAGTGGTTTTGAATTTCCCGTTTCCGACCTCGATCATGTCGGGATCGTTCCAGTGGCCCGGCCCGGCGAAGGGCGCGAGTCCGGCTTGCGTGAAACCGTTTTGGCTCAGGCTGGTGTAATCGTCGCGAATATCGTTGGTGGTGCGCCACAAGTGCGCCCCCACGGACGGCGCCCACGCCCACACGCGATCCATTCCGTACTGGCACAGGCTATAGACGATGGGCCGGCCGGTGCCGCGCAGAGCATCGCCCATTTTTCGGTAGGCCTCAATCATCATGCTGTGGGCGGCGGGAAGGTCCGTTTCGGCGAGTTCGTTGAACGGATCTTCCATTCCGCACAGGTCGTACTTCAAGTAATCGATTCCCCACGCGGCATAGGTTTCGGCGTCCTGCTCCTCGTGGCCGAAGCTGCCGGGCCGTCCGCCGCATGTGGTCTTGGACGGCGCGGAATAAATTCCTAGTTTCAAGCCCTTCGAATGGACGTAATCCGCAAGCGCTTTGATGTCGGGAAACCTGGAGTTGGGATGAATCACGCCCTGCGCGTCGCGTTCGCCGCCCCAGCCCTCGTCGATGTTGATGTATTCGTATCCGGCGGCTTTCATTCCGCTCGAAACCATGGCGTCGGCCTGGGCGCGAATTGTGGGGTCATCAATCTGGTTTTTGAAGTGGTTGTAACTATTCCAGCCCATGGGAGGCGTGGCAGCGAGAATCGCAGCGGGAGAAGCTGGCGCCGCTGCCAGCGCGGGCACGGCCGACGCCGCCTTGAGAAAATCGCGGCGTGAACAGAGATTCGAAGGGCTATTTTTCATTTACGAGTGGTAACCATGGTCGCGCAGATATTTCAACAGGCCCGCGGGATGATCGGTCTGGATTCCATCCGCGCCGGCGTCGATGGCGGCCTGCCATGACTGGGGATTGTCCGCGTTACCCAGGCGATCCACATAAATCTTGGCGCCGGCCTGCTTGGTCATGCTGATGAGCGGCTCTTTGAAGTCGCTGGCGCTGAAGGCCACCACCTTTAGATGGAATTCTTGGAGAAGATCCTCCAGGACCGGCTGGTTGCGGTGCACGGCCTCCGGCATGATCCAGGCGTCGGGATCGAGCTTGGCGACGCCTTCGAAGAAATCCATGTGGTAGCCGTAAATGACCGTGTGCGAGAGCATGCCGTATTTTTTCAGCGCACCCAGCAGCGCTTCCGGCGAGGCGTCTTTGGTATCGGCATAGATTCCGATTTTGCCGCGCGCCATCTTGAGCATTTCATCGAGCGTGGGAACTTTGGTTCCGGCAAATTGCGGACCGACCTTGATGCCGGCGTCGAGCTTGCGAATCTGCTTCAACGTCATGTCGCGAATTTTGCCCTTGCCGTTGGTGGTCCCATCCACCGTGTCATTGTGCATGATCACCAGTTTGTTGTCGGCGGTGGTGCGGATGTCGCACTCGACGTAATCGACGCCCAGGCGAATGGCTTCCTTCAGAGACAAAAGCGTGTTGGAGGGAATCCCTTCGTGCGCGCCGCGGTGGGCGATCACCATAATCTGTTCGGGCTTGGATTGGGCCGGGCTCATGAACGAAGTCAGGACAATGAGCACGGCAGCGACGGGTAGATTGCGCAAAATATTGGACCTTTCGTTGTGAAATTTTCTCATAAAATCGATACATGAATAGTCCAATTCGTTGAGACTCGTCAAGTTAAAAGAAAATCTTGGGAGAATTTGACAGAATTTCGCCTGGGCGCATTCCTGAAGATTGGATTCGCAGGCGGCGGGGAATGGTCGCAGAACTAGCGGGTCGCCGTGGTGCGTTTCGGCGGGATATCCATCCGGCAGAACCCCGCGCAAGCCAGTCCATAGAGTATGATCAGCGCGGCGGCAGCCGAGACCATCAATAGCGGCAGGTGATTGGGCGCAAGGCTCGCGACCCACATCTCAAACGGTGAAAGTCCGCGCTTCCAGAATTGACCCTTCGGGGGAGTGAAGAACTGATAGATCACCCAGCCCACGGGAAGAATCAGCGCAAGAGTTTGCGAGAGCCTCCGCCAGGATCCGCCCTGAGGAAAGAAGCTGAAGAGCCCAATGATTGAAAAGACCAGCAGGCATACTCCGGCCACAGCCACCCCGTCCAGCACGATCACAGCCGCGGGCAGGGGAGAAAAATGAAGCTGAATCAAGCAGCACACCGTAATGGCCGCGAGGGGCGGAAGCGTGATCATTGCAAAGAGCCGTTGCCTGGAAATGGGCAGGAGGAATAACCAGCGATTGTCGACGGTCAGGCGCTTCCTCATTGGCATGAATGCTATGATAAACCATGCACATTCCTCAAACAGGAGTCCCATTGCGCCTATTCCCACTGCCAGGACGAGCCAGGCGATGGGTTGATAATTGTAGATTCGGCGCAGAGCCAGCCACCTGGCGCTTGACGGCAGTGCGAGCCCGCTTCCCCGGAGTTTTTCTTTAATCGGTTCGTCCGGAGCTGATCGAAATGACTCAGGGAGCGAAGTCCGTGTCCTCAGAAACAGTGCAGCACTCCCCAAACCCAGGATTGCCACCACACAAACCGTTTCAATGGAGGACATAACGAAAGTCAGGAGCAACAACACCATGAGTAGGACGAAAATCAAAAGGGACCTGGCCCATCGTCCCCAGCGCGGCGTCATGAATTCTGCCGCCGCGCCGATGCAGTCACGGGCGATATGTGCCAACGTTCCAATTGCCCCTGCCATAAAAAGGAATGGAATAAAATCGGCACCGCCACCACCCTGTACGGCACTGATGATGATCAAGAGAAATGTCCACAACAAAATCAACGTAAGGAGCACGTGAGCGCAAAACAAGTCGCGAGCGCGAATGGGCAGCGCCGCCTCGAACAATGTGCATCGCGGAAGATTTTCGCCCGCCAGGACCGTCATCCATATGAAGAAAGCAATTCCCACCATCCAGGGAAGTTGGCCAGCGCTTTGAGAAGATCGAAAATACGCAAAAAGCAGGGACGCCACGAAAACGGTGATCCCCAGATAAAGTGGAAATTTCTTGAACCTCAGAATTTGGTAAATCACGCGGATTCCTCCTACTACATGTCGCCCATGAGCTCCACGAACAACTCTTCCAGCGTCAGCCGCTCGCAGCGGATGTTGTTTGACCCGAGCGATTGTTCCAGCAGGGCCTTGACCGTCTCGGGGTTTCCGGCGAAGACGGTGTGCCAAACGCCGTAGTGACCGCGAGCCCGCACGCAGCCGGGAAATTGCTCCAGCCGCTTCGCATCCGGCACCATCTCCATAGAAACCAGGGCAAGGCAATAGTCTTCGCGCAGGCGGTCAACGCTCGCATCGAGATAAACCTTGCCGCCTTCGAGCATCACCACGCGGCTGCCCATGCGCTCGATGTCATTCATGTAGTGTGACGAGTAAAGAATGGTTGAGCCGGCGCGATTGAGAAACTGGATCGCCACTTCCAGGAAGTCGCGCCGCGCTGCCGGGTCGAGCCCTGCTGCCGGCTCGTCCAGAATGAGCAGTTCGGGCGTGTGGCAGATGGCCAAAAGCAGCGCCACCGCCCGGCTCTGCCCCTTGCTGAGCTTCGAGATTTTGCTGTTGCGCGCAAGCTTGAAGCGATCGAGGATTTGGCGTTCCAGCGCCTCATCCCAGCGCGAGAAAAGGTAACGGTGAAACGCGATCAGCTCCGCGACGGAGGAAGAAACAGGCAGCACTTGGTCCTCCGCCACGAAGCCAATGCGCTTCTTCACTTCCACGGCGTTCTCTGTGGGCGACAGGCCGAAGGCGCGCACCGAGCCTTTCTGCGGAAAGAGCAGGCCCATGGCGATATGAATCAAGGTGGTTTTGCCCGAACCGTTTCGGCCCAGCAGCCCCACCACCTCGCCCCCGGCGAGGGAGAAGGTAACATCCTTCAACACCGGAACGTCCTGCACATATGCCCTTGCAACGTGATCGAATTCCAGAATCGCGCTCATGATTCCTCCCCCCCGCCGGCATGGCCGGCGTGCGCTCCTTGCATTAACTCGCCTTCCGCCTTTTTGAGAATTGCGATTACATCACGAAGCTCCAGGCCGACCATGTAAGCCAGCGAGAGCAGCTTGCGCGCCGCAGCGTCAATTTCCTCGCGCTGGTCGGCCATTTTCAGCTTGGGCAGCCGCGCGCTGACGAAGGTGCCGCGCCCGCGCTGGGTCTCGATAAAGCCTTGCGCCTCCAGTTCGTCATAGGCTTTCTTCACGGTAAGTGGCGCAATGACCAATTCCTCTGCCAAATCTCGATGCGAGGGCAGTTTTTCGCCCCGGCGAAGCCGCCCTACCGCCAGCCCCTCAATGATCTGGCCCATGATCTGGCGGTAGAGGGGTAGCTCGCTTTCCACACGGATCAGAATCTGCATACTAGCGATATGTAACACTATATCACGTGAGTGTCAAGCGTGTCGGCCAGGCGCAGGAATTTGACATTGAGGTGAGCGGGGGTTAGATTGGCCGCGTTTCAGGCCATGAGCGGCAGAGCTGTGGGACGTGGCATGGCCATCCTGGCCATGCGCACGGGCAGGCTGCACGTGCCACAGCGGGCGGGACGCCCGCGCTACGGAAAGACGGCCAGGATCAGGGCGTGGCTGTCACTTGCCAAATCAAATTCCCTCCGTCATCGGAAACCAGCAGCGAGCCATCTAGCGGGACCGTTACTCCAACGGGACGGCCATAAACCTTTTTCTCGCGAGGGTCGGGCGAGAATCCTGTGAGGAAGGGGACCGGCTTGCCGGAGGGAACTCCGTTTGCGAAGGGAACGAAGACCACCCGATATCCCACCCTGAGGCGGCGATTCCACGAGCCGTGTTCCGCGATGAATGCCCCGTGGCGATACTGCGGCGGAAACTGATCGGCTTCATAAAAAACAAACTGAAGGGGAGCAACGTGCGCTCCCAGCAGCAGATCGGGGACAATGGCCCTGGCCACAAGATCGGGCCGTGGCGCAACGCGATTATCCACGTGCCGGCCAAGGTAGCTGTACGGCCATCCGTAGAAGCCGCCCTCGATGACGTGCGTAAAGTAATCGGCGGGCACATCATCGCCGAGGTCATCGCGCTCGTTGACCGCGGCCCACAACTGCCCGGACTGAGGGTTGACGCTGATGCCCACAGCGTTCCGCAATCCGCTGGCATAAAGCCGCTGATTTTTCCCGTCCGGGTCGACCACCAGAATGGCGGCGCGGCGGGGATCCGATTCGATGCCCTCGTTCCATTGCGAACCGACGGAAATGTACAACTTCCTGCCGTCGCTGCTGAAGGCAAGGGAGCGCGTCCAATGCTGGTTGTAGCCGTAGCCGGGAAGATCGACGAGGTGCTGTGCATCGCCCAGGCGCCTTGAGGTTTTCGGGTTGAAGGCGAATCGCACCACTTGATTGGTTTCCGCGACGTAAACAAAATCTTCGTGGAAGGCGATTCCAAACGGCAGGTTGAGATGATCGGCAAAAACTTCCCGCGACGTTGCTGACCCCGGCGCGCCGGCGCTTCGCAGAACCACAACGGTTCCGGCGGCGGAGTCCGCCAAGAAAATATCGCCGTTGGGCGCCGTGGCCAGCCAGCGCGGCATCTGGAAACCTCGCGCGAAGACGGACACTTTGAATCCCGCCGGAACCCGAGGCAGGAAGCCGGGCGGCGGTTCGACGACCAGGGGAGGATTGCCCACGCGCAGAACTCTGGCCAGAATGAGCGCGCGCCAGCCGCGAACGTTGAAGAGGGAAATCGCGGCCAGAGCGGCAATGCCTGCGGCCGCGACGCTCAAAACCAATCGCCCAAAGGATGATTTTGTCATGCCGATGCCCCGCGTCACGGTTCGCGTGCCTTTTGCATTCGCCGCCGGGACAGGGCTCCGAAGCGGCCCGGCGGGCGGAGAAGGCAATCATATATACTACCCTACCGTGGAATGACTAGACGCGATGGTTGAGAGGATTCAAGCGAGAATGAAAAGATTCTTCCATTGGTTCACTGCGGCGATTGTACTGGTTCCGTCTCTCGCGCATGCCTCCATGCTTCGAATCGAGGTCACGGACGAGTCGGGCCATCCTACTTGGGCGCGACTGGAGGTGCAGGGCGCTGGGGGAAAGATGTATCAGCCCCTGGGCGCGCTGCGGGACCTGAAGGCGGGATTGCACGGCGTGCAGCCGGAATATCTGGGCAGCTTCATTATTGAGGGCCATTGCCGAATGGAAGTTCCCGCCGGCCAATATCGCGTGGTGGCGGAACACGGAACGGAATATCAGCGGGTGGAAAAAACCGTGGCCATTGAGGCCGATGGGGAAGCGAGCGTGAACTTGGAGTTGCGCCCGTGGATTCGCATGGCCAGGCTGGGCTGGTGGAGCGGCGATTTGCACGTTCACCGCACGCCCGCGGACGCGCAAGAGGCGGTGCAGGCGGAGGACCTGAATTTCTGCCCGGTGGTCACCTCATGGCCGCACCGAAAAAATTATGAAGTCGAAACGGGCGATATCTGGCGGTCGGAGGCCGATTCCACGATTGAAATCGACGCGCGGCACTGGGTGACTCTGCGAAACGCCGAAGACGAACGCGGCGGCGGAGCCTGGCTGATGCTTCAGCTCAATTCGCCGCTCGAGAATTTTGAAGGGGCAGCGGATTGGTGGCCGCCGGCACTGAACTTCATTCGGCAGGCTCGCCGCCAGCGGGCTTCGCAAGCGATTCTGCCCTGGCTGGATGCGGAAAAGCCCTTTTGGTGGGAAGTGCCGGTGGTGATGGCGATTGAGCCCGCGGATTCGATGGAAATTCTGTGCAATCAACTGACGGAATATGGAATCGAG
>JASHTZ010000496.1 GCA_030040295.1 Terriglobia bacterium
CAGAGTGGCCTGGCCGATGAGGGCCTGATAAAGGCGCGCATAAGCCTGGCTGGCGGCGCGCGAGGCCTCGAGACCGGCGTGCGCCAAACGAAACGCCAACCCGTTCACCGCCAGCGATAATGCCGGCCGCCCGGCGGTGACATGGGCAGCCAGGTAAACCTGATGGACTTGCGCTCGACGCGCCAGCAGCGTAGTGACCATCGAAGTTCCGATGCTGCTTCCGATGTTGCGCATAAAGTTCACCAGGCCGGCGACGCTGTTGCTCTTTTCCGCCGGCATGCCTACGTATGATACCAAGTTAATGGGGACGAAGAGGAAACCCAGGCCGAACACCTGCACCATGCGCAAGACGCTGGCAAATCCGAAGCTGATCTGAAGGTCCAGGCGCTGCGTGGAATAATACATGGCGAGTGAAAGCGTGAGCCAGCCAAAGGCGATGATGTAGCGCGCCTGCCATTTGGAGACAAGGCTCCCCGTGACGGGCATTAGAAAGAGCAGAAGCGCGCCCCCACCCGACAGCACCACGCCCGCTGACTCCGCCGTATATCCCATGAGCGTCTGAAGATACAGCGGCATCATCACCAGGCTCGAAAACAGCATAATTCCCAGGACGAACATCATGGCGTTGGCGCTCAGGAAGTTCAGGTTTTTGAACATGTGGACATCGATGATGGGCTTTTTGTAGAACCATTCCCAGATGACCAGGGAAACCAATCCCACCCCGGCAATGATCCCGAGCGTCACGATGAAGTGGGAACCAAACCAATCGTCCTCCTGCCCCTTGTCGAGCATGATCTGCAATGCGCCCACGCCCAGGGCCAGGAGCGACACGCCGATGTAGTCGATCTTGATCCCTCCGCCCACCGCGCGTTTCGCCCACGGCGGGTCCTCCACCAGTCGATAGACGAGCAACAGGGCCATGATACCCACCGGAACGTTGATGAAGAAAATCCAGCGCCAGGTGTAATTATCGGTGATCCAGCCCCCCAGCGTGGGTCCGATGGTCGGAGCGATGATAGTGGTGATGCCGTACAGTGCGAACGCCATGCCGCGCTTTTCCGGCGGGAAAACGTCCGCCAGGATGGCCTGCGCCATGGGCTGCAGCCCGCCGCCGCCCGCGCCCTGCAATACCCGGAAGAAAATGATGGACTCCAGTGTGGGGGCGAAACCGCACAGCACGGAACTGACCGTGAAGATGACGAGGCAGGACATGAAAAATCGCTTCCGCCCTAGCACGCTGGCGAACCAGCCGCTGATGGGCAGCACGATGGCGTTTGAAACCAGGTAGGAAGTCAGCACCCAGGTGCTCTCATCGTTGCTCGCACCCAGACTTCCGGCCATGTAGGGCAGTGCTACGTTGGCGATGCTCGTGTCGAGCACTTCCATGAACGCTGCCATGGCCACGACAACGCCGATCAGCCAGGGGTTGAAAGCCGGCTGCCAGGGCGGCGCCGTTAGCGTGGTTGTCTCGTTATTTCCGGCCAAGTGCTCGCCTCGCGAGTTATTGGGGGCTTGCAAGCTTTCTGCCATAATATCACTTGCGCGATTCGATGCTTTCCACGGCCTTTTTGATTCGGAGGCTTGCAGCAAGATTCCCAGCGCAGGAGGCAATACTCTCGTGAAATCGAAAGGAAATAGTTGTGCAGTCCGCCGCTGAAGATTCTGCTTTGGGAAGACGGCCGTGGCAAAGGTTAGATTTCCTACGGCAGCCCGAAGTACCTGCAAGACCGGCACGGCTTCGCCTGCGGAGCTTCCTTAAAACATCGCGTTGGTTGAGGCGTTAGTGGCCCAGGCCGCAGGATAGCCACGGCTCGTGTTCTGGATGTTGACCGGCCCGTGGATTTGTGACTTTAGCAGGGCACGCCGCATCGAATAATATTGGGGAGGGCTATGGTTCGGTTTGCTCCACTTCACTCCCCTTCTGAAGTGTGCGAACGGCCTGGAAGTGGATGCTGAAAACTCCAGATTCTCATCAGGCGGTGACCAACTTGAAGTCCAATATACGCTTGCTCGGTATTTTGCTCTTTTTGTGCGCAACGCTCTCGGCCCTTCTGCTTTGGGCATCTCCTGCACAGGACCAAGGTTTTCATGGCGCGCCGGCCTCTACCCGCGCGATGAAAAATCCCTACGCCGGTGAATCACCGGAGGCCGGCCGGGCCTCCTATCAGGCTCACTGCGCCAGTTGCCACGGCGTAAAAGGCGAGGGCACAGGAAACATTCCGTCACTGGTCACCGGCGGTTCGCAGTCCGCCACGGACGGTGAACTTTTCTGGTACATCACCAAAGGCGACATGGCCAACGGCATGCCGGCGTGGACTTCCCTCGCCGCCAAGGACCGATGGGAGATTGTCCGCTTCATCCGCGTGCTGGGTCACTCGCAGCCCGACCCGCCGCGCGTGGACCCGCCTGCCGCGGACGCCGGAGCTGCAGCAGGGAACGCACCGCCGCCCCACCCTCCCTTCACCGACTACCGCCATGAAAAGCCCGGTCTATTCCGGAAAATTACTCTGGCAGATTTGCCCGCTCCCTTCGCCACCGAGTCGGCCGGAAATGGTCCGAAGGTGGTGCCACGCCCCGAAAATGCCTGGCCGCAAGTCCCTCCGGGCTTCAAAGTGGAGCTCTATGTCGCGGACCTTGACAATCCGCGTTTGATTCGCACCGCGCCCAACGGCGATATCTTCGTCGCCGAGTCCATGCCGGGAGACATTCGCGTCTTCCGCGGAACCACTCCCGACGGCAAGCCGGAGAAATCGGGAGTCTTCGCCGGCGGTCTTGACCGGCCTTTCGGCATCGCGTTTTATCCGCCGGGGCCTGACCCGCAATGGGTCTACGTCGGCGATACGGACGCCGTGCTGCGCTTCCCTTACCGGAACGGCGACATGCAGGCGCCCGGCCCATCCGAGCACATTGCCGACCTGCCGCACGGCCGTCGCGGCCACTGGACTCGCGATATCCGGTTTACTCCTGACGGCAAGAAAATGTTTGTCTCCGTGGGTTCAGCCTCGAACATCGATGATCCCGATACGCACCCGGATGAAAAGGACC
>JASHTZ010000497.1 GCA_030040295.1 Terriglobia bacterium
TGCCGTATTGGGCTCCCAGTACGCCGTTGGTGTCCGCTTCACCTAAGACGATGTCGCCGGCGCCGTCCGCCGTGAAGGACCCCTCCACGGTGATGTACCCCGTGCCATTTGCCTGGCTGCCGCTCAGGCCTGTGCCGTTATACCCGCGCAGTGTGAAGACGTATTGACCATTGAGCGCGGAATTATTGCCGGAACTCGAGCAGGCCGCGGGTTGAGGTCCCAGGGTGATGCTCAGTGGGGCGGAGAATGTTTCCTGCGGCGTGCTGCTGTCCGTCACCTGCACCGTAAAGTCATAGGTGCCGGTTGCGCTGGAGGGAACCCCTGAAATAACTCCCGTTGCGGAATTGAGCGTCAACCCCGTGGGCAGCCCTCCCGAGGTGATGGTCCAGGTCAAGGGTAAGGTTCCACCGGTCGCCGCGAGCGTTCCTTCATAGGAAGTATTGACCGCGCCATTCAGCAAGGAGGTGGTAGTGAGCGTGAGCGGTCCCGAGGGGCCTACGATGATCGTGAAAGTTGGGCTGATATAGTATTGCGCGACGGGGCTGGAATCAAAGACCTCCACCTGAAAGGTGTATGTACCCTGCAACGTCGGAGTGCCGGAAATGACCCCCGTGCTGCCTTGCAGCACCAGCCCTTGCGGCAAACTGCCCAGGTAAACTTTCCACGACAAAGGAGGCAATCCTCCGTTCGCCACCAGAGTCGCGCTGTACGGCGCATCCACCTGAGCGTTGGGGAAGGTGGCGGCGGGAATGGTGAGGAGAGATGCCACGATGATGGAAAAGGCCTGCTTCGCCGTGCCTCCTCCGGCCGCCGCACCCGATGAATCCGTTACCTCAATAGTGAAATTGAACGTGCCCCCCGAGGTCGGCGTTCCGAAAAACGCTCCCGCGGTGTTCAGGGAGATTCCCGGGGGAAGAGTTCCGCTGGCCACGCTCCACTTCAACGGCAGCACCCCGCCCGTTGCCCCCAGGGTGGCACTGTAAACGTAGTTGGGCTCGCCGTTGGGCAAGATGTTGATGAGGATGGTGGGCGGAGGCATGACCATGAAGTTGGCGGATTTGGACTGCGCGGGCATGGCTACGGAAGTTGCTATGATGGTGACGGCCAGCGGGGCCGTAATAGTTGCCGGCGCGTTATAAGTGGCGGAGGTGGTGGTAACGTTGGTAAAAGTTCCGCAGGCCGTCGCTGAACAGCCGGGTCCCGTGGCAGCAAAGGTTACTCCCGCGTGCGTGCTATCATCCAGCAGGCTCACACTGAAGGGAAGGGACTGCCCTTGATCAATGTTGGGATAGGCCTGCTGGCTGAAGCTGATGGTGACGAGCTGGACGTTGGGACCCCCGCCGCAACCACACATCAACACCAAGACCGAGACCAAAAACGCAAGCTTCTTCATGCTGTGTGCCTGTTTCTCTACCCTAACATAACCCTCAGGACTTTGTGTATATCCAGGCTGCTACCTGCGGATGCCAATCCGGTTCAGAGTGACCTGCAGAATGCACCAAGGGAAAGATGACAAAATCGTGCCAAACGCTGCCTCACCGACGGGGGAAATCTGCGCCCTGTCGTCGCTCCAGCATGGATCTCCTTGACTAGGATTTCATCATTGCTCATAGTCAGGAAATGGCGAAAGTAACCTCAAAGTTTCAGTTGACCGTCCCCAAGGCGATTGCCGACAAATACCGCATCAAGCCTGGCGATCAGCTTGAGTGGGTTCCTGCCGGAAATGTGATCCGCGTCATTCCTCCGCGAAGGCCGGAGGCTGGCTCGCGCCTGCGCAGCGTGGAGGAGCGTTTGAAGCAATTTCACCAGATGCTCCAGCGGCAGCGCCAGCGTGAAATCGGCCTGCCCGAAGCCGAGGAATCGAATCCTGCCGACCGGCCGTCCAAACCCCACGAAATTGCGCGCGGCTGGCGTCGTGAGGACCTCTATACCCGTGGCGGCGCTCGTTGACACAAACATATTAATCTACATCTTCGACCCGGCGGACCAACGGAAGCAACGCATCGCAGGGGAACTTCTGGAGCGTGGCCTGCGAGAAAACTCCATAAGAATCCCTCACCAGGCTATCCTGGAATTTGTCGCGGTCACTACTCGGCCGAAAGGGCACGGCCACAATGCCAAGCCTCCGTTATTGACCCTTTCGGCAGCTCGGCGGGAGGCCGAAGAATTTCTGGGCCTCTTCCAGATTCTTTATCCGGATGAATTGATAGTCCGGATGGCCTTGCGTGGCGCCGCAGCGTATCAGCTTTCCTGGTACGACGCGCACATGTGGGCTTACGCTGAGTGCAATGGCATGGGCGAACTCCTGTCCGAGGATTTCACCCACCAGCGCCGTTATGGATCAGTTCTTGCCGTAAACCCGCTTCTGCCCTGATCAAAACCACCGGCTCATGATGACCTTCTGCTCAGTGAAGAACGCCACGGCGTCTTTGCCGTGGGCGTGCAGGTCGCCGAAGAAGGAGTTCTTCCAGCCGGCGAAGGGGAAAAAGGCCATGGGCGCGGCCACTCCGACGTTCACGCCTACCATGCCCACTTCGATCTTCGACGAATACTCGCGCGCCGACTTGCCGTTGCTGGTGAAAATCGATGTGGCGTTGCCAAAGGGCGAGGTGTTCACCAGCTTGATGGCTTCATCGAGAGTCTTGACGCGCATTACGGAGAGCACGGGGCCGAAGATTTCTTCCTTGGCGATGGTCATATCGGGCGTGACGTGGTCAAAAATCGTCGGCCCGAGGAAGAATCCGCCGCTCGATGGCTTGCGTTTGCGGCCGTCGCACAGCGGCTTGGCGCCTTCCGCGACGCCCTTTTCAATGTACCCCTCGACCTTCTTAGCGTGGTCGGAAGTTACGAGCGGCCCCATCTCGGTTCCGGCCTGCGAGCCGTCGCCTAATGTCAGATTCTCAGTGCGCTTGGCGAGCAGTTCGAGCAGCGGACCCGCGGCATCGCCCACGGGCACCAGCACGCTGCCCGCAAGGCACCGCTCGCCCGCCGCGCCGAACGCCGAGCCGATAATG
>JASHTZ010000498.1 GCA_030040295.1 Terriglobia bacterium
GCCCTTGGGCTGTGCGGCGAGAATGGGTTCGACACCGGTAAGGATATATAGGGCTGTTACTTCCGAAGGATTAGTACCCTCAGAGCTAAAAATGACTACAGGTTCGCCGCGCGTAAGATCAGCAAGCTTGATGGTCGGCAGTCGCTCAAGTTGCTGGCTGAAGTTCCCTCCGCCCCCGCCGGGACCGCCGCCCCTCATGCCTTGACCGTTGCCGCCGGCTGGAGGCCCGCCTCCTCCCGGTCTTGCCGAGGTTGCACCGGTGGTGAGTCCGGCAATCCTCTGAGCCATAAACTCAGGGAGCTGGTGCATTTTGCAATTAGCGTTGGCATGAACCAGAAGGGGCTTATTTGTCGAAAGATTCTTTACGGTCAAAGTGTCTGCCTGGGCATCCACTGAAATAACCGTGGCGCCGATGTTGTGGAAGGTTCCGGAGACGATTTTTTCGGCGGCGTACTGAGTCTTGTCTTCACTTACCGTACCCAAGGCGCGCAACTGGTCTCCAACCTTCACCCCCGCAAAATCGCTGGGCTGAGCGTCTAAGAATTGTATTGAGTTTGCCGCGTAACGCAGGAATTGGGTTTTGGCAGTAGTGGTGAGAATCACAGGGTGCGTCAAATTTCCGGGAGTCGGCGGGCGGTTGGGGACAGCGAGGGTCAATTCCATTTTTGCCGGGTCAACGGCCTTCACCACACCCTCAATCCCGCGCGTCTGCCAATCCTCTACCTCCGATGCGTGAACGTCGGAGATATCCTCGCGTGTCATCACCACAATGCGCAGGGCTTGAATGGTCTGTTGGTCGTCGCCAAGGCGGCCAAGAACCACTGCCCGGTCACCCACCACAATATCCCCCACGGTGATGGGAGTTGTGCTCTTCAAATCCTTGGACCCGCGCAGGACCCTGACGTTGTCGGGAAGAACCACCTGCACGTCACCTTTGTCCGTATGGAGGGTCATATGGCCAGGCTGGATTTCCTTTACGTCCCCTACAGCCTTCGCCACCGAGGGGGCAGAGGAACTCTGCGCGAGGATCCTCAATGCAGCGGGACCGCCAGCAAACAGAAATCCCGCCAATATTGTTAAAAGGAAGGAACTTACCTTTCTCACTTAGAATCTCCCTAAGAATATGTTAGACGATTTTACAATGTCTTGCGTTACCCTTGCTTGAACTTTTTTGGCTTAGCCAATTTGCTGGAATCCCTCGGGCGATGCCTCCACTTGAGTATGATGCAGCAACAAATCAAAAAGTAAATTCCGAGAAGGTTGTCGCGCCAGCTTGTGCTTGGATACGGTCGGATGTAAATTACAATGCCTTTCCGAGGGCGAAGGAGCAGACTCATGGACCGGCGAAGATTCGTGTGCGATTCATTAATTTCTCTGGCGGGATTCTCGGGATTGGTTTCCGCTTCCGCGGCGAAAGGATCAGGTCCGCGAACTTGGACATCTCCCAGGATACCAGCGGAATCGCCCGGTGGAGATCTATTCCCCACGAATTTCCCTGGCTCCGAGTGGGTGCAGTTCCCCGCCGCAGGGTACGCGCATCCTGTCACTGGCGTGATTTACCGCAAATCTCAACCCGCTACCAACGGAATGCCGCTGGGGGGCATCGATACAGGTTGCATCGATCTTGAGACCAGCGGGCTCTGGGGCTACTCCACCATTTTCAACAGTCACGTTCCGCGGCGCGGTCCTCTGAATCTGCCCTTTCTCGGGCTGAGTATCGGGGGCCAAACCTGGGTGCTCTGTGATCCGAAGCAAATCAAGCAGTACCAGACCACCGACGGCGTGCTTCCCATCGAGAGCTACAACTCTGAATTGCAGTTCGACAATCTGCGCGTGCCCAATGAAATTCACTACTGGGGACATTACCCGATCGCGGACATAGAATTCGAAACGGGCGCACCAGTTCGCGTGAGCCTGCGCGCGTGGTCGCCATTCATTCCCGGTGATATTGAGGCCTCACTGCTTCCCGGCATGATTTTTGAAGTTCATCTGCAAAATGCCGGCGGCTCCGCGCAACGCGGGACCGTGGCGTTCAGCTTCAGCGGGCCGACGCACAAGGAAACCGGTGCGGATCAATACTCGCGCCAACCCCTCGAGGGCCCCGCAGAACATTTGACCGGCGTAGTGGTGAACGGTGGATGGACAAGCACTCCGCTCATGGCGCCGCGAGCCAGTTACACCCTGGGCGTTTTGGGGGAAGAGAACGTTCGCATGGGCGGCGAGCTCGGCAAGGATGCGGAAGCGTGGGCCAAAATTGCTCAGCAGCTTCCCGAGGTGGCGCCGAATCACGGCGGCTCCTCCGCCGCAGTGGATTTCGAACTCGCCGCCGGCACCGATCGAATTGTTCGGTTCCTGGTGACTTGGCATAGCCCGCAATGGAAGGGCGGCGGGCATCCCTCCTCGGACCAGGGCGGCACGTTCACTCACATGTACGCTCTGCGCTATCGCAGCGCGCGGGCGGCAGCGCTGCTCCTGGCGCGCCGGCACGCTTCGCTGCTCCAGCGCATCCTGGCGTGGCAGGAGGCGATTTATTCCGATCCTGCGCTTCCCGGCTGGCTGCAGGATGCGCTGATCAACAATCTGCACTTGATCACCGAAACCGGCATGTGGGCCGCGGGCGGGCCCCCGCTTCCCGACTGGGTGCGGCCCGAAGACGGTTTGTTCGGAATGGATGAGTGCCCGCGTGGCTGCCCGCAGATCGAGTGCATCCCGTGCAGCTTTTACGGAAATGTTCCGGTGGTCTACTTTTTCCCGGAGTTGGCGCTCTCCACCTTGCGCGGATACAAGGGGTACATGTACCCCGAGGGTGCAGCGCCCTGGATTTTCGGAGGCGTAACCGGCCAGACGCCGCCGCTCAACATGAACACGCCCACGCGCGGCTACCAATTGACTCTCAACGGACTCTGTTACGCCGCCATGGTTGACCGCTACGCTCTCTGTTGGGGCCGCGAGAAAAGTTTCGCGAACGAATTCTACGAATCAGTGAAGCGCAACACGATTTTTACCATCAACCTGCGCCCCGAATACGCGCCCGGTGACCGCGTGATCAGCATGCCCACGGGCAACGAAGGCACAGAGTGGTTTGAAGCCGGCAAGCCCGGATGGTCCGGCATGGTCGCGCACGTGGGCGGCCTGCACCTCGCAGAATTGCGCATTGCGCAGAAGATGGCCGAGCAGGTGGGTGATGCCGATTTCGCGCGCCAGTGCCGCGAGTGGATCGAAGCCGGCATGAATTCCATGGAAACCAAAATGTGGGCGGGAAATTACTATCTGAATTTCTGGGAGCCCGAAACGGGAACGAAGTCGGACCTGGTTTTTGGATACCAGATGGACGGGCAGTGGGTGGCGGATTTCCACGCCCTCGCGCCGGTGTTCCGCCCGGAGCGTGTGAAGCAGACGCTCGCCACCATCGCGCGCTGCAACGTGGCCCTGAGCAAAACCGGCGCCGCGAATTATGCGCATGCGGACGGCAGCCCCGCGCCCGTGGGTGGCTACGGCACTTACAGCTATTTTCCTCCGGAAGTCCTGATGCTCGCCATGACCTACATGTATGCGGGCCAGCGCGAATTCGGACTCGATCTGGCGCGCCGCTGCTGGCAGAACCTCACTTGCACGTGGCGCTACACCTGGGACGCGCCCAACATCATGCGCGGCGACAAGGACACGGGTGAAGCGGTCTACGGCCACGATTATTATCAGGATATGATGCTCTGGTCGCTGCCCGCGGCGCTGGCGGGCGAATCAATGGAAGGTGTGGTGCAGCCCGGAGGGCTGGTGGACCGGGTGCTGAAGGCGGGGCGGCCCGAGACTCAGGCGCGCAAGTTCTAGGGGGATGGAATACCGTGGTTTTGGATCGGCAGCCAAGCCGATTTCAGCCATCTCTTCGGCTAAGAAATCCGAAATCTCCCGTTCTCATTTGGAGGGCGGCACGCATAAACTCGAATCGCGACGTCCAAGGAAGATATTTCATGAATCGTCGGAAATTCATCGCAACGACTACGTCCGCTGCGGCCATCTCATTTCCACGCGGCAGCGCGCCCGCCGCGCAGGCCCCAGGCCGGCGCATTCTGATGAAGCTCGGCTGCCAGAGCGCGCCGACGAATGAAACCCACCTGAAATATCTCGCGCGCTACGGCGTGCGCAACATCTGCGGATATCCGGAAATTGCAGGGGACAGGCTGTACGCCACCGTGGACGAGCTCAGCCGCATGCGCGACCTCGCGGACACATGTGGAATTTCTATTGATTGCGTTGCGCCGCCGTTTCTGGAATCCTCGCACATCGACCATACTCCGCACCCTGCCATCATGCTGGCGGACAGCCCGGAGCGCGACCGGGATATCGAAGCCATTCAGAATCTCATTCGCAACTGTGCGGCCGCGGGAATTCCCGCCATCAAGTACAATATGTCGTTGCTGGGTGTGCTGCGCACGGGGCGCACACCGGGACGAGGCGACGCGACCTACAGCACGTGGCGGCTTGCCGATGCTCATCCGGACCCGCCGCTGACCCGCGCCGGCCGTGTGGATGCCGATAGGTTCTGGGAGCGAATTACATATTTTCTCGACCGGGTCATCCCGGTCGCCAATGAGTACAAGATTCGTATGGCCTGCCATCCCCACGATCCGGGCGTGCCGCCGGAGGGATATCAGGGAGTGGTGCGCGTGCTCGGAACCGTGGACGGGCTGAAGCGATTCGTTTCAATCCAGGAGAGTCCCTATCACGGCCTGAATTTCTGCCAGGGCACGGTTTCAGAAATGCTCGATGATCCCCGGCGCGAGATTTTTGATGTAATTCGTTATTTCGGGACGCGCCGGAAAATCTTTAACGTACACTTCCGGAATATCCGTGGCCGCCGCGATGACTTTCAGGAAGTTTATCCGGACGAAGGCGATATCAACTTTGTTGGGGCCCTGCGAGTGTATATTGAAGTTGGTTATCCTTATCTGGTGATGCCCGATCACGTTCCCCAGGCCGCAAATGACCCTGCCGGGTTGCAATCGTTCGCCTTTTGCTACGGCTATATTCGCGGGCTGCTGCAATCGGCGGAGCAAGTGGCGTGAGGGGGCTACGGCGGCGTTTTTGATTAGGGACCGGCAAAGAACTTTCACCACAGAGCGCACAGAGAGCCACAGAGAACTCTTTCTCTGCGAACTTCTGTGCCCTCTGTGGTGAGAGCTTTTATTTGGGAAAAGCAATCGAGATGATATATTTCGACAATGGGTTCCGATTGAATCCTGCCCGACTCAAAGCCTTCGAGGAAAATTGCTCAACAAAAATGAACCGTCGAAACTTTCTTAAAGGTCTTGCGGTGACGCTTCCGCCGGCGACAATGGAAGCGGGGGCGCCCGCGCGGAGGATTGACACGAGTCCCTCGCACCGGCCCATTCAACCGTGGTTTCACCAGGCCGGGCTCGGACTTTTTTTTCACTGGGGAATCGCCAGCGTCGCCGGAATCGAACTGAGTTGGGGCATCTTCGAAGATTCCGGCAAGCCCAACCCCTATTGGCCGCCGGCGAAGTACGACGCGCTGGCCGATCACTTCAATCCGCAGAAATACGATCCCGATTTGTGGCTGGATGCCGCGGTGCGGGCGGGATTCAAGTACGCGATTCTGACCACTCGTCATCACGATGGCTATGCGCTCTGGCCGAGTGAGTACGGCGACTTCAGCACGCGCCAGCATTTGCAAGGCCGCGATTTGGTGCGGCCCTTTGTAGAGTCTTGCCGAAAGCACGGCTTGAAGGTTGGACTGTATTACTCTCCCACAGATTGGCACTATGACCCGCCGGCCTGGCCGCATCGGGCCTTTCCCCGTCGCGATCCTGAGATGCACCACTCGCACCCGCAGAAGCTGGGAATTCCGAAATTTGTCGACATGCCGCTCCCGGAAATCCAAAAGTATTTTGACCAGTTTTATATCTACGTGAAAAGTCAGGTGGGAGAATTGCTGACGCGCTACGGCAAAATCGATCTGCTGTGGTGGGACGGCTATGAGTGGCCGGAAGGTATCGACATTCACGGCGAGGACATGGAACGCTATGTCCGTCGGCTCCAGCCCGACATCGTCGAGAACGACCGCGATTTCATCTGGGGTCCGCACAAGCCCTTTGGCAACTACAACACCGACTATGAAAACAAGAATCCTTCAAAGCCCCCAACCGATCCCTGGGAGCAGTGCGAGATGATGTGCGGAGGCTGGAGCTATCGCGGCGAGGTAGCCTGCAAGCCACTCAGCCACGTGATCGATCGCCTGGTGCGGAATCGTGCCTGGGGCGGTAACTATCTGCCGGATTACGGTCCGCGGCCTGACGGAACAATGTCACCAAGCTTCTAT
>JASHTZ010000499.1 GCA_030040295.1 Terriglobia bacterium
AAGGGTCACTTTGTCTTCGACCAGCAGGGCGGCAAGTGGAAGGAAACCGTGCCCAAGGCAAAGGACATTACATCCGAAAAGATGGACACTTTCCTCACCGACCTGCGCGACCTGCGTGTTGATTCATTCCCCAAGGCGGGAAGTCTCGCGGATTTTGGCCTCGCCAAGCCGCCCTACCGGTTCAGCGTCCGCTTCGGCGACAAAAACACCACGGAGACTGTTGAGGCGGCAATCTCCGGTGATCACGTTTACATTCGAAGAGCCACTGACCCGCTGCCCGGCGAGATTTCCAAGTCTGCATTTGATGGCGTGGAAAAATCCTTGGGCGACCTGTAGAAATCAGTCCAACTCAACATCCAAGCAAAAAGCCAGTAACGAAATACGCCCCGAACCTCGCGTTGCACTTTTTCCATTCTTACCGGTTCTTCCAAACCGGCTTGCGCTTCTCGATGAGTGCGCGCAAGCCCTCCTGCGAATCCTGAAGCTCAAACAACTGGTTCAAGTAAAGGTCTTGAGCGCGCTTCAAGGCCTCCTGGAAGGGCCGCCACGTGCCTTCGAACATCACGCGCTTCAGGAGCGTGAGCACCGGTCCACTTTGTTCGGAGATCCGCTTCACGAGTGTGTCCACTGTCTCCTTCAGTTTCTCGCGCGGCACAACGCGATTCACCAAGCCCATTTGCTGCGCTTGAATGGCGGTGATGGCATCGCCCGTCAGCAGCAGCTCCATGGCGCGCCGCGGCCCGATGACGCGCGGGTAAACGACCGCACCCAGGGGCGGAAAAACGCCCAGCTTGATCTCGGGCTGGCGAAACTGTGCATTCTCAGTGGCCACCACCAAGTCACAGAACGCCGCCAACTCCGCGCCTGCGCCGGAGGCCACCCCCTCCACCACGGCGAGAACGGGCTTGGCAATTTCCATCATGGCGTGCAAAACGCTGTGGAATGCATCCATCATTTGAAACACCATCTGCTGTGTGTACCCCTCCGCGCCCACCCCCAGGGAGAAGTAGCCTTCGCATTCCGGGGCAGCATCCACCAGAATCAGCCGAACATCCTCCCGCCTGGAAAGCCCATTAATGGCACGGGCCATTTCCCGGAGCATTTCAATATTCATGATGTTTTGCTTGGGCCGATTCAGGGTAAGATGCGCCACCACGCCGGTGGCATCCCAGCGGATATACTTGAAATCCTTCTTGGGCTCTTCCTTCTCTGCGTCACCCTTGGCTCCTTCGGGGCGTTCAGCAATCGGTTCGTCCGGCATGCCGTCCTCCTTGTTCGGGTTCGGGGGTCAGGATGCGTTGCTTCCCTGACACCACTCGAGGATTGGGGGAGTGAGCTTAAAGACAGAATTGCAAACTCCCGCTCCTGGTCTCCGAGGGCTCTTCTACTTCAGTTTAGCTCCACACTTTCCGCAATACTCAAACCTTTCCGGAATGCCCTTGGCGCCGCAGTCTTTGCACTTGCGCGTATAGGCACCCCAAAGGAACTCACTGGATTTGCCCGCCGCCGCCAAGTCGCGCAGACGCCGGGTGTCAGGCGGGCGCTTTTCAATGAAAGCCTGAACGCCCTCATAGGGTTCCCAGGAAGTGGCATGAACGGCAAGCCAGTCGCGCGCGTGGCCTGTGGTGAGCGTCCATGCCAGATCCTTCCACATGTCCAATTGCTGGCGAGTATAGCGCATGCACTCCGGAAATTTCTGTATCAGCTTTTTGGCCAACGCGTTCACGGCACGATCGAGCTGCCGAAGCGGGACAACCTGATTCACCAGTCCCCAGTTCAGCGCTTGTTCAGCGCTAACCTCATCGCAGGTAAGAAGCATCTCGCGCGCTCGCCGTTCGCCCACCACCAGCGGCAACCATTGCGTCGAACCCCAGGCGTCTACCAATCCAACTTCCGCCCCCGTCTGCATGAATCGCACGTGGTCGGCGGCAACGGCCAGATCCGCAGCCAGGTTCCAATCATTCCCTGCCCCCGCCACAACTCCATTCAATCGCGCAATCGTGGGCTTTCCAAGATGGCGAAACAGATGCAAGGCTTCCGCGAGCAGGCCCTGGAACTTCCAATAATTCCGCGGACGCTGCAGGAATTCCCGTGAGAACTCCCGCGCATCGCTTCCCGAGCAGAAGGCTTTGTCGCCGGCGCCCGTCAGCACCACCACTCCCACGCCATCATCCACGGCGGCGTCGCGCAAAGCTTCGGTGAGTTCCTGAAGTGTCTGCGAGGAATAGGCATTGTAGATTTCCGGGCGATTCAGCGTGATGCGCGCGATCCCTTCCTTCTTCTCGTAGAGGATGTCGGCAAAGGCAAATCGCGTTGCGGGTTGTCCGCTGTAATCCATGAAGGATTCCGTTTCCGGGTTTTGGTCCTCGATGCTACCACAGCCGCTCGCGGAGTGGGTGAGGAACGACAATCCTTCGGGATTTACCGGCACTTAGGTTATGATGGTACGAAAGGAGCATGCATGAATCGGCAGGACGCCAGCGTGCGCGACCAGCCCACCGTAGTCATTTACGACGAGCAGGCGGACACCCATCGAAATGTCGCCGAGGCAATCACCCGGGCAGAAGCGACTCAGCGAAACGTTATCCTGGTCTTCGGGGCCAACTGGTGCGGCGATTGCCAGGCGCTGCACGCTCAAATGCACAAGCCCGAGCTGG
>JASHTZ010000500.1 GCA_030040295.1 Terriglobia bacterium
TATCAACGGGAACCAGCGCCACCATTACGCCGAGCACTTCAACTCCACCTGCGGGCTCCTCGCCTTTGACCATTCCGCCCAACGCCGGCAGCGGCTTCGGCAATATTGCCATTACCAATGCTTCGTCCCGATATCTGATTAACGCCGTGATTTCGGCGCAGGAAGAGCGCGACCAGGCCAAGACCATATCCCGCCCAACTATTGTGACGCAGAATAACGTGCAGGGTATGGTTCAACAGGGTGTGGAGATACCCATCCAGACCACCATCAACAATACGATTTCCGTGCAATACCAGAACGCGACCCTGGAATTGCAGGTCACACCCCAAGTGACCGATGACAACAACATCTTTCTGGTCATCAACGTGAACAACGCCTCAGTAGGCGCACCGGTAGCCAACATCGGGTCGGAAATCAACACCCAGCAGGCCACCACCTCCGTTCTGGTTCCTGACGGCGGCACCGTAGTCTTCGGCGGCATTACAGTAACAAGCAGAACCAAATCAGCCACTTACGTGCCCGTGCTGGGGAATATTCCGATCCTGGGAAACTTGTTCAAGACTAGCACCGTTTCGGACACCGACCAGGAGCTGCTCTTCTTCGTATCACCGAAGATTCTTCCGTCCTAGCTTTTCCACCGTGCAAGCTCTTTGGAAATGCTGAGTTGAGGGAGGAGACGCGAGTCTCCTCCTTTTGCTTTCGTCTATGCGCCTTGAAAATCCCACCTCTCCATTCCGCGCCCGTCAGGAACGCCTGCGGGCTCTGATGGAAGCGCACCATCTGCCGCTTTTGCTGGTCACCAATCTCGTCAATATTCGTTACCTGACCGGATTTACGGGCAGCGCAGGCGTTCTGCTGCTGGGCTTGCGGGAAGGTTGGCTGTGGGTCGATCCTCGTTACACTCTTCAGGCCGGTGAGCAGGCCGTAGGGGTTGAAGTTATCGAGGGAAAAAAGGGAATCCTTCCAGGCGCGGCAAAGTGGGTCGGGAAAAAAGGGGCTCGCGAGCTGGCATTTGAGTCTGCGAACCTAACCTGTGCTCAATTCGATCAGCTTCGCGAAAAGGCCGGAGGGAACATTCAGTTCAAGCCGGCGGGCGACCTGATCGAGGAATTGAGGGTCGTCAAAGACCGCGGGGAGATTGAGGCAATTCGCGCCGCAGGGAAGCTGACGGCGGAGGTTTTTGCCGAAATCCTGCCCCATGTGCGGCGGGGAATCAAAGAGAACGACCTGGCAGCCGAGATCGACTATCGAATGCGGACCAAGGGGGCAGAACGTCCGGCGTTTGAAACCATCGTCGCTTCCGGCCCGCGCGCCGCCTTCCCCCATGCGCGGCCTTCCTCTAAAGCACTGGAGGAAAGTGAGTTGGTAATCTTTGACCTCGGTGCTATAGTTAGCGGCTACGCCGCGGATATGACGCGGACAGTATGTTTGGGCCAGCCGAGCCGCCGCCTTCTGAGCCTTTACTCGGCGGTAATAAAGGCCCAGGCAGGAGCAGTCCAGGTAGTTCAGGAATCTGCGTCGGCGGGAGAGATCGATTCCGCCGCGCGACGCATCCTGGCTAAGCACGGTTTCTCCCGGTACTTTACCCATAGCACCGGGCACGGAGTGGGCCTGGAGATTCACGAACGCCCACGTCTGGGCAAGGGTGAAACCGCTTTTCTGAGGGCTGGTTCGGTGGTTACCGTGGAGCCAGGGGTTTATTTGAAAGGTCTGGGCGGTATTCGCATTGAGGATACCGTACTGGTGGGACCGCAGGGCCCGGAGGTCCTTACCCCGGCGCCTAAGGATAACTGGATCGTCGTCGGTTAGGAGTGCGCGAACTTTGTTGTAGCGGCGCTCTATGAGCGTCGCATGGGCACGCCTTGGCGGACTCCCTACAGTTCGGCGCTCATAGAGCGCCGCTACAGCGTCGAGTTGGAATTTTCGGCTAAGCGGAGCGAATGAATGCCAGGCAAGAAAACTACACGCAACGCTGGGGACCCCGGACGGGTCTGGGGCCTGAGCGACATTCAGGATTTGCTGGACCTCCTTGCCAAGGAGGAAATCACCGAGTTTGAAATGGAGCAGCAGGGAGTTAAGATCCGCGTTCGGCGCGGGAATTCTTACCCTGCGGCGCCCGCAAATTCCAACGGATACGTTATTAGCACCGTGCCTGCGCCCGTTGCAGGTGTCCCATCTCCCTCTCCTGTGAGTCCTGCGGGACCTCCAACTCCTGCGCCCGAGCCTGGCGCTGCAGAGCCGCCGGCGGATTCCACCGAAGGCCTCTTCATCATGAAATCACCCATCGTGGGGACCTTTTATTCCTCGCCCTCTCCCAATGCCCCGCCCTTTGTCAAGGTGGGTGACACCGTGGAAGCCGGCAAAGTGATCTGCATCATTGAGGCGATGAAGCTTATGAATGAGCTGGAAGCTGAGGTCGCCGGACGCATTACGCGCATCTACGTCGAAAGCGGCCAGCCCGTCGAGTACGGCCAGTCCCTTTTTGCCATTGAGCCGGCAGGGAAGAAGTAGCGCCTGGACATCTCGCCGCGGCGGGATTCCTAGGGGCACATGGCGATGTGCCCCCGGTTGGGGCACGTGGTCAAATGCCCCGGTTAGAGCATTTTCAATTTAAGTGTATACATTATGTGCGATAATGTCTCTGCCGGCGAAGGAGCGGCAGAGATGCAATCCTATTCTCAAGACTTGCGGGACCGGGTGTTATGGGCTCTGGATCGGGGAGAACGTCCGACGGCGATTGCACGTCGCTTGGAAGTCAGTCGGGTGTGGGTTTACCGGGTGAGGGAGCGGCAGCAGAAGACGGGCCAACGCAGCAGTTTTCGCATCGGGGGCCATCGTCGCTCGCGGGTCGCCGAGAGGGAATCCCTCCTGCGTGCCTGGATCGAACAGGAGCCGGGGCTGAGTTTGGCCGAGTTGTGCGAACGTCTG
>JASHTZ010000005.1 GCA_030040295.1 Terriglobia bacterium
TGGGCGTTGAATCTAACCCCTTGGACGAAAATCCTTGGGGAGAACGGACACGGCTTCAAAATTAGCCATCATGGTTTCAATGAACCACCGAGTGGGAACAAAGCCCTACCCCTCTTGGCATATTGGCCTGACTCATGATTTGGAAGAACAGAAAATGTATTGGGGACGAGAGCAGAAGGAAAACGTTTCGTCCTGGACTAGTTGGACGGGGGACTCTTTAGCCGATGCCCAAGACATAGAGGCGCATTACGTCAAAAAAGGCATGAAAGGCTTGACGGGCGAGGACCTGTCTCCATCCAAGACGGTTTATATTTATATCTTTTGACCAAGGCAATTCCACGCAGCCCCCCAAAAAACGCCACGCCATTTAGCTGGCGATTGCATGAGAAGCGTTCAGCAGGAGCAGATGGAATTCCAACCGATTCCGTCCTGTCTTGCACTTTCGGACTCCAGTCAGCAATAAATGAAAATTAATACTTTATATATTATTAATCAATTATATAATATACTCTGATTTGAACATTAAAGCGAACAGATGCGGGGATCAAGGTTTCCAAAGAGAAGCAGGTGGCGGGGAATCACCGTGCCGCCGCGACCTTGGACTGAAAACCCGATTTACAGGCTCTTACGCGATAGAAATTCGCTGTCATTTTGTAGTAACTCATTGTAGATTAAAGTTTTACAAGCAAAACCCACATTCCCAAAGAAGTCTATCGAAAAAAGTTTTCTACGCCGATCCCGAAATGTCTTTGAAAACAAATGGACTGTGGCAAAATGCCACACCGAAATGCGGGATTTTTTGCTCTTTTGACAAGCATTTTGCAAGCAAATACATGTTTTTCGACATTTTGGTGCCGGATTTCGGGTTTTCTACGATTATTATTCGCGACTAGTCGGGCAGTTTGAATGATACGCAGCGGCCGACTTGGTGCCTGTCAACACCGCAGAATTCAGACTGTGGCGCGACTCGATTAGGAACTCAACGCCGAGCGGAAAATGAGTAATCATCCTCCGGCAAAGCCGGAGGCTTTCCGGTGGCTGGCCCCTCAAAGGGGCCTAACCGCCACCGCCAAGAAACCCTATCACCCCTTATCCCCTCTTCCCTCTCCCCGGGGAGAGGGAAGAGGGGGAGGGGAGTTGGCGTGAGGGGTCCATTCGAAACGACAAATCCCCACGACTTGCCGACTCCCTGAACTGTCAAACTCAGGCTGCCACCCCGGCAGAGCCGGGGGATCTCCCAACAGATTAGCATTCAAAAGCTTGCACCCGATGGTATAATTTGTCTCAAGTGAAAGGCCCGCTTTGGCGATATCTTTTCAGGAGTGAAGGTGCCAGGCAAGGCTCCTGAAATTGTAAATTGCTGAAAGTTGCGATCGCGGCGTTCCGGGCTTGGTTGAATGGAGGGGTTCAAGTTTCAGACGGATTCCGCATGGGCGGAACCTGCATATCCATGTGTAACTATATCCATTCTTGCCGGGTCGTGGTGCTGGGCGGGCTTCTGCTCTCCGTTCTTCTTCCCTCTCTTGCTCTCGCCGACCAGATTGTGGTGCTGGTGGACGAAAACGGGCGAAAAATTTACGTCAACACTGGTGATACCGCCAGCCGCGTGGATTGGATGACACGCAGCTTTCGCTCCGGCGTCTCTGTCGCCACTCCGGCGGACATCGACCAACTGGTGCAACAGACCGCCGGCCGGTATCAAGTGGACCCGGATTTGGTTCGCGCCATCATTCGTGTGGAGTCGGACTACGATCCCAAGGCTGTTTCGAACAAAGGGGCCATGGGGTTGATGCAACTGGTTCCGGCCACCGCGCAACGATTCGGCGTCACCAACCCGTTCGACCCCCAGCAGAATCTGGAGGGCGGCGTCACCTACCTGAAGTACCTAATGGACCTCTTCGGCGGTAATGTCTCGCTTTCGCTGGCGGCTTACAATTCCGGTGAGCATACAGTGCAGCGCTCCGGCGGCGTTCCGGCAATCCCTGAAACGCAGAATTACGTTCGCAAGGTAAAAAGCATCTATCAATCAGGGGATGTACCAAGCGCGCCGTCAGTCCCGGCAAAGGCCTCCCCCAAGGAACCACCCCAGGCTCCGATCATGCGCTACGTCGATCAATACGGGGTGGTGCACTTCACCAATGTTGAGTGAATTGGGAAATCGTCCAAGGTCAGTGGTCCGTCGTCAGTCGCCAGTTTTCATGACAGCCGCTTTGGAAAGTTAAGAGCGTTTAGGGTGACAACTTCACCGGCAGCATGAGGCACAATTTGAGGGTCATGGGCTTACGGAAGCCGTTCCAATGGGCGCTGTTCCTGGCCGGTCTTGCCATGCTGGCCGCGCCGGCTCTTGCCAACGAATCTCCCCGCCGCCAGCGCGCCATCGCCGCCTATGAAAAAGCCCAGCAGATGCACGCTTCGCTGGAAGCTCATCCTGAGAGCAGGCGGAATAAAGAGGAATACAAGAAAGTGATTGATGCGTATACGCAGGTCTACCGCATCGATCCCACCTACGGAAAAACGCCGGTGGCGCTCACCGCCGTGGCGGAGCTCTATCACGAGATGGGGCTCCAGTTTCCCTCCGACTCCTACTTCCTGGATTGCATCAAATCCTACCGCTTCCTCATGACTCAGTATCCAAAAATCAGTATCTCACGCGAGGCGCTGTTCACCATTGGAGAAGTTTACCGCCAGGACCTGGAAGACCCCGTCGAGGCCCGAAAGACGTTTCAGGAATTCATCAAAACCTACCCCAAGTCAGACAAAGTAGACGAAGCCAGGGAGCAATTGAAGCAGCTTGACCAGCTTGCCGCGGAGAGATCTCGGGAGCGTTCTTCTCCTACTCCGCCCGCAGAGACCCCCAGGGAGGAACAAACTTCCGGACTGCGCATGGTCACAGCCGTCCGGCGCTGGGTGGGGCCGAACTATTTGCGCATCGTAATTGGCGTGGACAGTGAGGTGAAATTTGATTCGGTGCGCCTCTCCAATCCTGACCGCATCGTGCTGAACCTTCAGGGCGCGCGCCTTAGCCCGGACTTGATGGGCAAATCGTTTCCAGTGGAAAACGGCTTCCTGAAACAGATTCGGGTGGCGCAATTTTCTGCTGACGTCACACGTGTGGTGCTGGACGTGGACAAAATCGAGACCTACTCGATTTTCACCCTTCCCAATCCTTTCCGCCTGGTGATTGACGTTCAAGGAACAACGCCCACCCTTATGGCCGGCAAGAGGGCGGAGCCCAAGCCCACCGGCGAAGCGCGTCAACCGGCGAGAGCCGCTGCGCCGGAGGCTTCCGAAACTGTCTCCACGTCTCGCGATGAGGCCTCCGCCCAAGCGAAATCCGAACTTCCACCTCCGCCTGAGTATCAGGACAAAACCACCGCCTCCGTCACTCCCCCTGCCGCCGATTCGAGTGAGAAAACCGTTTCCAAGACCCTGCCGGCCGACGTCACTCCGCCCGCTCAGCCCGCCGCCACCGATAGCGGTTCCACAACTCTCACTCGCGCCCTGGGATTGAAGATTGGCCGCATCGTTATTGACCCCGGCCACGGCGGGCACGACACGGGAACCATCGGACCCACAGGACTGGAAGAAAAGGACGTGGTGCTGGATGTAGGCCTGAAACTGCGGAAGCTTCTGGAACAGAACACGGGCTGCGAAGTGATCATGACGCGCACGGACGATACTTTCGTCCCCCTTGAGGAACGCACGGCCATCGCCAATGCAAAGGGCGCGGACCTGTTCATTTCAATACACGCTAACGCCAGCCCTGACAAGACCGCGCGCGGCATCGAGACCTACTATCTGAATTTCACCTCCAACCCCGAAGCCCTGGATGTGGCGGCTCGCGAAAATGCCACTTCACAGGAGGCCGTTCACCAGCTTCAGGATTTGATCAAGAAAATTGCTTTGACGGAAAAAATTGAGGAGTCGCAGGACTTTGCGCGCGAAGTGCAGCACCAGGTTTATACCCGAGTGACGAAGGTGAGCGGTGCACAGCGCGACCGCGGCATCAAAAAGGCTCCTTTTGTGGTCCTGATCGGCGCCAATATGCCGTCCGTGCTTGCGGAAATCTCCTTTCTCAGCAATCCGCGCGATGAGCGCCTGTTGAAGCGTTCGGATTATCGCGAGAAGATCGCCTACGCCCTCTATGAAGGAATCGTGGATTACGTAAGGAATCTCGGGGAAATGCGGACTGCACAGCGGCTTGCTTCCGACGAAACTACCAAAGCAACCGGTTCGGATTTTTGATATTCTTAGACCTATGGCAAGGAAATTTGCGAAGCACGCCTGGCTGATGGCCGTGCTTACGGCCGTTCCTTTCTATTCCCTTGCCCAACAGAAACCCTTATCTGTCCACTTGGCGCCCGATGCCGGCTGGCGGCAGGTAGCGTCAACTCCGTCGCCTGTCTCTCAGGTAACCCAACTTGGCGGTGACCCTGCGGTCGAAAGAGAATACGGCGTTAAGTCCCTGGACTTTCGAACCTATCAGATGGGCAAAATACGCGCCGAAGTGATTGTGGAACCTGCTCCCGACGTTGTTTCGGCCTATGGGCTTCTGACGTTCTACCAAACACCCGAGATGACGCCTGAAAAAGGCTTTGGGTTGGCGATTGGTGATGCCAGTCAGGTTTTGATGGCGCGAGGCGATAATTTTCTCCGGTTTCCGCGTGCAAAGAACCCGGCTCTCACCGATGAGGAATTCCGCGCGCTCATGACTTTTGTTGGTGGAGTTCAACCACCAATGAGCGAGCAGAGCAGCTTGCCTCCTTCCCTGCCACCCAACGGATTGGTGCCGGGGAGCGAAAAATATCTCTTGGGGTTGGAAGCCGCGAAACGCCTGCTTCCTTCCTTCCGCACGGACTTGATCGGGTTCGAACAGGGCGCAGAAATGCAATTGGGCCAGTACAAAACCGAGAAGGGTGCGGCAACCTTGCTCTCCATCAACTACCCGACGCCACAGATCGCGCGCGTACGCTTCGGGGCGCTCACTCATTTTCTGGCTTTGAATCAGGACACAGGTGAAAATTCCGTTTACGGAAGGCGCCGGCTTACCTATGTCTTCTTGGTTTTGAACGCAGAGAATCCAGCGCAGGCTTCCAATCTGCTGAGTCAGTTCCAGGTCAAATCAAGTATCAGTTGGGATCAGCCGGTGAACCCGCAGAGGACTTTTACGCTGCAAGTGGTTCACATGATCCTCGCGATCCTGCTTCTCACTGCTTATTTGATAGGCGCGTGCCTTGTCGCTGGACTTCTCTTCTACCTGTCAAAGCGAATCGCCTTTAAATATTTTCCTGATTCGAACTGGGGTCGTACCGATGAAGATCAATTGATTCGATTAAACCTAAGAACCTAGAATTGCATTTAGAATCAATCAGTTAGCCATTTGATGTGGCAATTTTGCAAGTTTTGCTTGATTTTTTCGACTTTTTGAAAGATTTCACATTGACTTTTTGTAAGTTATTTAAAAATATAGACTTAGTTCTAACAAAAATCTTCGAAAATTCCCTTGACAGGGCTGGAGGGTTTTTTTAGACTCCCTAGGAGCTTAGATGGCGGAGCGCGTCCGTCATTCTATTCTCCTCTGAAAATGCTCACCCGCTAGCGCGGCGGAAACGCTTGACTTGGTGGGTGAGCATTTTTGTCTGTTCCGGCCGGCGTAGCTCAGTCGGTAGAGCATCGGTTTCGTAAACCGAGGGTCAGCGGTTCAAGTCCGCTCGCCGGCTCCAATCTTTCAACGACTTCGCGCGTGACATCGACTCCGACGGGTACCAATTCGCACCACTACTGGTGCCGGATTAACATTCAAAAGCGCTCTCGCCACTTGATGGACGGCTTCGCGCTTCGCTGGACTTTCTGCCTGGGTGTAGAGATTCATCGTGGTGGAAATATCCGCGTGCCGCAAGAGTTCCTTCTGAACTGCCATGCTCGTTCCGGCGCCGTGCAGGATTGACGAGAAAGTGTGCCGGAACGTATGCCACCCGACCTTACCGATACCGGCGCGCGCCGCGGCGGGCTTGATGTGGTCAGTGAGCATTACCCCCTGCCACCGTGGCTTACCGCTGTCGCCGGCAAAAATGTAGTCGGTTGGAGAGCCATACACCGCTTTCTGTTTGAAGGTGAGCAGGGCCCCGCCCAGTTCAGGATCGATGGGCAGCGGTTTGGCTGATGCCTCAGTTTTGGTGTCGTAAACCATCCCGCTTACCACGCTGCGCTGAACCCTCAGGGCGAGATTCTCCCAGTCGACGTCACCCCACTGAAGGCCCAGAATTTCACTGATCCGCAGTCCGAGACATCCGGCCACAAGTACCATGGTCCGGTAGGGCTCCGCGAGTTCTTCCAGCAGCTTTCTAAATTCTTCTGCCGTCAGGACTCGAGGAATTTTCGTGCGCTTGGTCGATTGTCGAACCAAGTCAACGGGATTCCTGTCAATCATCTCCCACCGGATGGCACAGTTAAAAAGCCTGTGCATCATGTTCCGAATGTGAGCCCTTG
>JASHTZ010000501.1 GCA_030040295.1 Terriglobia bacterium
CACTGGTTTGTCCAACCTTGATTGGGAGTCGCCTGCCGGTATTGCGCGTGAAAGTAGAGCGTATCGGCGGGCAGAGGCTTCGAGTACACACGATATTCAATGTTGAAATAACAGGCTCCGACCGGCTTCGAGCCTTCGTTGGTGACTGTGATTTTGGCGGATTTCTGGAAAGGCATGGGGAAAAACGAATTGAGCGCCTTCACAGAGCTCACCGCCAGCGGCAGGGATTGATAGGTGAAATACTCGCCCAATCCCAGTCCGAAAAAGTCACCGATGGGCGCCTCGACGCTGGGCGTGGGTTCATCATCCCAGTACATTCGAAGCACCAGCTTTTTCAGGTGGTCCTTTTCGCCGCTGGCGATGGTAAACCACACGTGAGTGATGACGCCGGGACCGGAATCATCAAGCACCGTGAGGGTTTCTCCAGGGGCGATGCGGCGCGAGTCGTTGTTCCCGCCCGTGCGATCCCAGCTTCCCGCGCGCTTCAAAACGTAATCTTGCGGCCTGGTCAGATTCGAAAGCAGCCCGCTCAATTGCTGAGCGCGCGCCTGTGGTACAACACAAAACAGAGCAACCAGCAATCCCAGCCGTCGCATGGAAACCTCCTTGGAAATTACGGATGCGTGAAAGCGGCGCGATTCTATCACAAGCGGGAGTGTGCGATAGGCGCCGCCAATTGGCGATCAAGCTCAGGTCTCGACTTCAAGTGGACGGGGCGTTAAGCTGTGGTCGCAGGCGGGAAATCCGTCAAGGTCAAATCATGCGCTCCTCGACTCCACGACAAATTTCGAGCCCCGCGAATTCCCTGATGAAGGTCTTTCGACGCGCTCTCGCAGAAGGGACAACAAAAGAGGGGTGGCGAGCAATCGAAGGACCGCTCCTCGTTGAAGAAGCGCTGTGCGCCGCACCTCGCGTAAAGATTCACAGCGTGCTGGTGGCCGCTGGCGCAGCCGCAAAGTTTGCAGAGCTGCTCGGACGCGTGCCCGCAGAAGCTGAAACAACTCAGGTTTCCGATCGATTGTTTGCAGGTGTCGCGCAAACCCCGTCGCCGCAGGGAATTGCTGCGCTTGTGGAGCTGCCGCGTTTTGAAATGGATCAGGTGTTGAAAGCTGAAAATCCCTTGCTGGTGGTCGCGTGCCGTTTGCAAGATCCGGGCAACCTGGGCACAATGATTCGCACGGCACTCGCCTTCTCCGCCACAGCCTTTCTAACTTTGCAGGGAACAGTAGATCCGTTTAATCCCAAGGCCGTGCGTTCTTCGGCCGGAGCCATCTTCCACCTTCCACTGGTTTGCGGTCTCGATCCGCAGGCGGCGCTGCGCAATTTGAGCCGGCGCGCGCGCATTGTGGCGGCGGAACGCCACAGTCCGGCCTCGCTCGCCGAAGCCGATCTGCGCGGGCCCCTTGCCATTCTCGTCGGGCGGGAGGCCGACGGCTTGCCCGATGAAATCGCGCGGCATGCCAACCAGCTTTTGAGCATACCCATTCGCAAGGAAGTGGATTCCATTAACGCGGCCACTGCCGCGAGCATCTTCCTTTATGAGGCGGCGCGGCAGAGAGGATTCAGGTATTGACCACCAGCCACTTTCGCCTGTTTATATGAGCCTTTTCGAACCATCTCCAGCGAACCAAGTTGAAGGCGCCGCGTCACGCGCCGCTGCCTCTCCGCTCGCGGACCGCATGCGTCCCGAGACCATAGACGAATTCGTGGGGCAACTCCATATCCTGGGGCCGGGAAAGGCTCTGCGCCGGCAGATCGAGCGCGATGAATTGGGGTCGATGATTCTCTGGGGGCCGCCGGGCTCGGGCAAGACCACGCTCGCCACCATCGTTGCCCGCAAGACCCGCAGCGATTTCGTGCGCTTCAGCGCTGTGCTCTCCGGCATCAAGGAAATCAAGGAAGTCATGGCGGCAGCCGAAAAATCGCGCCATTACGGCCGCCGCACGGTGCTCTTCATCGATGAAATCCATCGCTTCAACAAAGCCCAGCAGGACGCCTTTCTTCCCTACGTCGAGCGCGGCGACATCGTGCTGATCGGCGCCACTACGGAAAACCCGTCGTTCGAAGTCAACGCGGCGCTCCTTTCACGCGCCAAAGTCTACATGCTCTCCGCGCTTTCCACCGATGAGGTGCAGACGCTTTTGCGCCGCGCCCTCGGTGACGCGAAGCGCGGACTCGGCGGCCGGCAAATTGAAATCTCCGACGATCTGCTTCGGCAAATTGCGGTTTTCTCCAATGGCGATGCGCGTTCGGCGTTCAATACCCTCGAAGCCGCTGTGACCGCCGCCCCACGCGATGCAGACGGCCGCGCTGTAATTACCGAGGCGCTGGTTGAGGACGCCATTCAGCGCAAAGTCCTGCTCTATGACAAGGCGGGCGAGGAACACTACAACCTGATCTCCGCGCTTCATAAGTCCGTCCGCAACTCGGACGCGAGCGCAACACTTTACTGGCTGGGCCGCATGCTGGAAGCGGGAGAGGATCCGCTTTATGTCGCGCGCCGGCTGATTCGCATGGCTTCCGAGGACATCGGCATGGCGGACCCCAACGCCTTGAGCGTCACCGTCGCGGCCATGCAGGCGGTTCACTTCCTGGGAATGCCCGAGGGGAACCTGGCGCTTGCCGAAGCTGCCGTGTATCTCGCATTATCGCCAAAATCCAACGCGCTCTACGTCGGCTATGGCGAAGTGGTGCGCGATGCGCAGCAGACCATGGCTGAGCCCGTCCCCTTCCACCTGCGCAACGCTGTGACCGGCCTTATGGCCAACCTCGGTTACGGCAAAGGTTATCAATATGCGCACGATGCCGATGAAAAGCTTACCGACATGCAGTGCCTACCCGACAACCTGAAGGACCACCAGTATTATCGGCCCACCGATGAGGGCTTGGAGAAAAAGTGGAAGGAAACAATGCGCGCAATCGAAGATTGGAAGAAGAAGTATGCGACCAGCAAGTGAAGACTGAGGCAGCCATATTCACACGCCGCCTTAAGCCCTCTGAGCCACAAACCGCTTGGCGTATTCTTTCAGAATGCAATGGTCCATTACCACCTTGAGGCCGGCGGCGCGGGCGCACGCGGCGGCCTGCTCGTGAACGATGCCTTCCTGCATCCACACCACTTTTGCCCTCTTGCGAATGGCGGATTCCACGACCTCCGGCACGAATTCCGGGCGACGGAAGATCACCACAACGTCGAAGGGTTCAGGAACGGCGTCGAGAGATGCATAGCCCTTCTCACCCAGGACCGATTCCTCGTGGGGATTCACGGGAATAATTCGATAGCCATGGCGCTGCATGTAGGCCGCCACGCCGTAACTCGGGCGCATGGCTTTTGAGGACAGACCGACCACGGCCAGGGTCTTACCTTGTTCAAGGATTTCCCGAATGGTGTCAGCCATAACTCGATGAGGACTCAGAATCGAGGTTGCCGAGAACGCATCAGCGCCAACAGCACTCTATCTCCTGATTCCTGTCTCCTGCCCCTTTGTCTGCGATGCGAGTACGCGCTCCAGCGCTTCAAGAAATAACTCATTCTCTTCGTGTCTTCCCACGGTCACGCGCAACCCCGTGGGGAAACCGTAAAGCTTCACGGGGCGCACGATCACGCCTTCGTGCAGAAGGCGGATAAAATCTTCCTCGCAGTCGCGCGAAGTATCAATCAACACAAAATTTCCTGTGGACGGCGTATAGCGAACGCCCAACAGTGTCAATTCACTAGTCAGGAACTTCATCTCGTGATTGTTGCTCTCCACAGATTTGACAACGTGCTCGTGGTCGTCGAGCGCGGCAATGCCCGCCACCTGCGCCAGGCTCGAGGTGTTGAACGGCGAGCGGATGCGGTTCAAACACTCGATCAGTTCAGGATGGCCCAGCCCGTATCCAAGCCTCAAGCCCGCCAAGCCGTGAACCTTGGAAAAAGTCCGCAGCACCAGCAGGTTTTTCCCCGCCCGCACCAAATCCACCGAGCGTGAGTAATCGGGGCGCTGGACGTATTCGAAATAGGCTTCGTCCAGAACCACCAGCACCCGCGACGGAACGGCCGCAAGAAATCGCTCCAATTCATCCGCCGTGAACATCGTGCCCGTCGGGTTGTTGGGATTGCCCAGGTAAACCACCTTGGTGCGCGCGGTGACGGCCTGCGCGATCGTCAGGAGGTCGAAAGACAAACCGCGCATCGGCGTTTGCACCAGGCCCGCGCCCATGTCTTCAATCGCGAGTCGGTACATGTAAAACGCCGACTCCGAGGTTATGGCCTGGTCGGAGCTGCCGGAAAGAAAGGTCTTCGCCACCAATTCGATCAGGTCGGTGGAGCCCGCTCCCAGGATAATCTGGTTCGGCGGAATGCTGAGGATCGCCGAAAGTTTCTCGCGCAGGTAATATCCGCTTCCATCCGGATAAAAATGAATATGGTTGAGGTAGTGCTGGATGGCTTCCTGGGCCTTGGGCGAGGGCCCTAGAGGATTCTCGTTGGACGCCAGCTTGATGGCGGTGCGTCCCAATTCGCGCTCCACTTCTTCGATCGGTTTGCCGGGAGGATACGGCCGAATGCGGTTGGACCACGGAGGCAGGATGTCGTAAATCGAGGAACGGGGCATAAAACTTATCACTTGAACAGAGTGTTGCATCGAAGAATCAAAAGGCTCAAGTGCGAAGGTTGAAGGATGAAACGCATCCCTCAGTCTTCACTGTTCAGCGTTCTACTTTTCGGCCGCCAATTCTTCAATCGCTCAACTTCTGAATGGGTCAGGTGGCGAAACTGGCCAGGCGCCAAACCTTTATCCGTAAGGAATGCAATCCGGACACGCTTCAACTTTACCACCAGCTGGCCGATGCGCTCAAACATCCGCCGCACTTGATGGTACCGGCCCTCGACAAGGGTGATTTCAAACCAGGGCTTGTCGCCTTCCCCGATTGGGCGGATCCGACAAGGCTCGGTTCGTCGGCCATCCAGCGAAATCCCGCTCTCAAGTTTTGCGATGCCCGCCGGATCTGGCTTGCCCTCCAGCTTGAACAGATACGATCGCGGAACGGCCGACGCGCGCGACATCAGAAAATTCGCCAGCTCGCCGTCGTTGGTGAGAATCATCAAGCCGGAGGAGTGATAGTCCAGCCGCCCGACCGGATAAACGCGCTGCTTGACGCCTCTCACCAGCGAGACAACCGTTGGGCGCTTTTGCGGGTCGCTGACGGTGGAAACGTATCCGACCGGCTTGTTCAAAAGTAGGTAGACGTAATCCGTAGTGCGCGTCAGCAAGCGGCCGTCAACGCGAATGTGGTCGCGCTCAGGGTCGGCCTTCGATCCCAGCTTTGAGACCGCCTGCCCATTCACCGTGACCCGGCCTTCCAGGATGATCTGTTCGGCCTTCCGGCGCGAGGTGATTCCGGCGCCCGCGATAATTTTTTGAAGTCTTTCTTGCATGGTTGTAGCGGCGCTTTCCGAGCGCCGACGGGGGTCCCGCCTGGGCGGGACCCCAGCTACAATTTCTATGTTGAGCCTCTATTCGACATGATGGATTTTGGAATTCTTAGTCGTCAGGCGATTCATTCGCAGGATGGCCCGGCTCCCTACTTTCCTCAGTTGCGGCCTCGGCTGGCGCCGTGGCGGCCTCTCCACTCGTAGCCGGCACTGCCTCCTCCGTCCACTCCGCGCCCAGTGCCCGCTTCGCCAATTCCTCAAATTCCTTCAGGCTGGGCAGCTCGCCCACATCCTTCAATCCGAAATGCACGAGGAAATCCTTCGAGGTGCGGTAGAGAATGGGGCGGCCCACCACGCTCTTGCGGCCGGAGGTGACCACTAATTTCTTCTCCAGCAGAGTGTGAATCACGCCGCCGGAATCTACGCCGCGAACTTCATCAATCTCCGGCACCGTCACCGGCTGGCGATAGGCAATTACCGCCAAGGTCTCGAGGGCAGGCTTGGAAAGCCGGACGGGCGGCTTCAGGCTCTTCACATATTTCCGCAGAACTTCGTGGTGCTCAGCCTTGGTTGAGAATTTATAGCCATTGGCCACCTGCCGGACGTGAATTCCGTGAGTGCTTTGCTCGTAATCCGCAACCAGCTCGCGCAGCTTTTCCTTCACACGCTCGCGGTCCTCACCTTCGAGCGCCTTCAGGATGCCGTCAAGAGTCACCGGCTCCGGAGCAACGTAGATGATGCCCTCGAGAAGAGCTTTCAGATTTTCGTCGGTCAGCATGTTCTCAATTAGAGGGTAAAAGTGAAACTCAGGCTCCGTCCTTCATCCTTCACACTTCATCCTTTAGCTTTTACCCTTCAGCATCTCAAATTTCAAACCTCTCCCTTCACGTTATCCTCGTCCAGTCCCGCCGCCAATTCCTGCGCGCTGGTAGCCGCCAACACCTCGTCAAATCTCTTGCTCCGGGAAATGGTGATCGCGGAGAATAAGTCTTTTTGGAGCAGAAGAATCACCCGCAGCCGCACGAGTTCCAGCAGTGCCAGAAACAAGGCAATCAGCGCCTGTCGCCAAAGGAAATCGCCGATCAAATCGGTCAACGGAACCGGGCCGGAACTCGCGCGCAAAGTCTCTTTGACGTGCTCGATCATCTGCGCCACGGTCACTTCTTCCCGCCGGATCTGGATTTGCGGCCGCTTCTTGGCACGCTCCAATATTTGGCGGAAAACCGCTATCAGATCAAATACCGAGACCACAAGCCCGGGCTCGTCTTCCGCCTCGGAGAACTCGCCAATGCCCGGCTGCGACCACATGGCGTCTTCCAGCAGGCGCTTGGAGTTCAGCATCTCCGCCGCGTTCTTGAATTGCTCATGCTCAAGAAGCTTGTGAACCAATTCTGCGCGCGGATCTTCCTGCTCCTCCGGCGGAGCCGTGGGGTCCACCGGCAAGAGCGTGCGCGACTTAATGTAAATCAGCGTAGCCGCCATGAAAATAAACTCGCCGGCCACGTCAATGTTCAACTCCTCCATCATGTGCAGGTAATCGAGATACTGCTGGGTGATTTTGGCGATGGGAATGTCATAAATGTTTATCTGTTGCTTGCGAATCAAATCCAGCAGCAGATCGAGCGGGCCCTCGTAGATTCCAAGGCTGACGGGGGGCGGCGGCACGGGAAGGTGCGAGACCTTTTTCGGCGCCGGTGCAGCTAATCCCGCAGGGGCAGCCATCTCCGCTGGAGCGGCTGTTTCCACCGGATCGGGTGGCGCAGGCGCCTGCGGATTGGAATCGTTGTCTTCCATTTACGTCAGCCTGATGGCCGCGCGGACTTCCGCCATGGTGGTCTGCGCGACGGCGCGGGCCTTTGCCGTTCCATCCTCGAGCACGTCCCATACCTTCTTTGGATTTTGCTCGTAAGGTTTCCGCCGCTCCTGGATGGGCGCGAGAAACGCGTTCAAATGTCCGGCGGCAAGCTTCTTGCAGTCCAGACAACCGATTTCCGCCGTGCGACACTCGCGGTTTACTCGATCGATCGTTTCGCCAGCCGAGAAAATTCTGTGCAGGTCATACACCGGGCAGATGTCAGGATTTCCTGGATCGGTGCGCCGCTTGCGCGCGGGGTCCGTCACCATCGGCGCGAGCTTTTTTGAAACCAGGTCCGGCGAATCGGTCAGGAAAATTGCATTGCCGTAACTCTTCGACATCTTTCGGCCGTCGGTTCCAGGCAGGCGAGGGGCAGAGGTCAAAAGAGACTCGGGCTCGGGAAAATGCCATCGACGCTCGCGAGCCCGCGATGAATCATCTCTGCTTTGCCTTGGGCTGACTGCTCCTGAAATGTTTTACCCTCGAGCTTTGCCATTCCTGCACCGTGGACCTTGCCAAACAGCAGGTTGAACCTCCGCGCCACTTCGCGCGTCAATTCCACGTGCGGCACCTGATCCTCGCCCACCGGGACCGCGTT
>JASHTZ010000502.1 GCA_030040295.1 Terriglobia bacterium
ACAAAACCGTCCGCGGATGGTACAGCACGCCCGTGGCGGGAGAGCGCTTGATGCTCGATGCGGCTGTGGCCGCGTCAGCCGGAGTGGGCTACTGCTACTGGGGCCTCAATCGCCTGTTTTACGAACCCCAGGAAGTTCTGGATGGCCCCACGATCGGCGGCCTGAAGAACGTCATGGATTTTGCCGCGCAGCACGAAGGCTTGCTGCAATCGGTCACTCACCAACCGCAAGTGGGTGTTTTAACGGGAGCGCAGACCCAGCAGTGGTACAAGGGCGAGAAGTTCGTACGCGAGAACTACCGGAACTACTATTACGGAGCGTTTCAGCTACTCAAGGATTTGAATTTCGATGCTGAGCCTTTCCTCGATTTCGAAATGACGCCGGAACGCCTGGCCAAATACCCGCTCATCTACGCTCCCAACGCCGTGTGCCTTAGCGATGCGCAATGTGCGATGCTGGCAAACTATGTGGAAAGCGGCGGACTACTCCTTGCAACTCACTTGACGTCGGTTACTGACGAATTCGGTCGTGTGCGCAAGGATTTTGGGCTTGCAGAGTTGTTGAAAGTCACTCTGCTGTCGCCGGAGCCGGTGGAGATACCAGACCTTTACTTGAGGGCGGGCAGCTCTCCAGTCATTGCGGGCGTTCCTCCGGAGCGCCACTTTCTGCAAGACCCTCAAGTGGTAGTGTTCGAGGCGAAGGGTCAGGTTATAGCCGAAACATATGACCGCGGCCATCGGCGCCGCTTCGGGACGGCCATCGTCACTACGCGGTTCGGGCAGGGTAAGGTGATGTACATCGGATCGGGACTGGAAGCGGTTTATGCCGAAACGTTGAATGAGTCCATTCGCACGCTTGTCGGGGCCTTGCTCAGTTTCCTGGTTCAAAAGAGACGCGATAATTATGACGTCGACTTCCACCCGGGCCTCTCGTGCCAGTATGCCGCCTCGAGTGACGTAATACTTCTCCACCTGTTTGCCAACACTGGAAACATCTGGAAGAAGCTGCTGGTGCAGGAATCTTTTCTCCCCTTAACCAATGTCATTGTCCGCCTGCGGATTCCCGGGGGCCGCACCGTCAAGTCAGCCTCGCTCTTGTGGAGTGGGTCCATGCCGCCATGGAAGATCGTAAATGGCATGCTCGAATTGACCGTCCCCGAAATTCAACCCTACGAACTTGTCCGCGTGGACCTTCGCACATGATGAGCCCCCTGCAATGGTTGATGATCGCGCCGGCATTTGCAGCGACCATGCTGAATTACATCAGTCCCATCAATACCCGGCTCGAGCGGCTCACTTCCCGATCCCGGCGGGCCCTGCAAGCGCGTCATTCTACGCCAATGTCCTCATTCCAGATTTCGGGGTGAGTGCGAATGTAATCCGCCAGCAGGGAAATGCACTCCTGGGAATCGAGATCGATGACCTTCACTCCCAACGAGCGCAGCCAATCGAGCCCGCCTTGAAAGTTACGGCTTTCACCCGCCACAACAGTTCCGAAACCAAACTGGCGAACCAGTCCGCTGCAATACCAACAAGGTGCGAGCGTGGTGACCATAACCAATCCGCGATAACTGCGCTGCCGCCCGGCGTTGCGAAACGCCGCCGTCTCGCCGTGCATGGAAGGGTCGCCGTCCTGCACGCGACGGTTGTGGCCGGAACCAATCAGGCGGCCGCTTGCGTCGAAGATCGCCGCGCCAATCGGAATTCCGCCCTCTGCCAACCCCTTCCGGGCCTCGGCAATTGCCACAGCCAGCATCTGGTGATAGTCCGGTTCGGAAGTCATCTCTATCTTATACATCACAGACGAACATTGCGGATAGCCCCTTGCGCTCACCTGACTGACAAGCCCGCCTCAGTAAAACGGCCACGAAGTCACGTCCAGAGTCTGAACGTTTGGGGATTTCCCCCCACGATTCCGACAAACCCGGATATCATGTTGGAGATCGGTGAATTGAATGTAGGCAATTCAAATCCACCTGCTGGGTGTGTCCACCAGGTGAAAATTCCATGGGAGGTTCGAATGAGCAAGTTAGTGTTCCCGCACGGGAGCAGGGAACTGAGGCCGCTTCTACTCGAAGGCCCTGCGCGGGATGAAGAAAGAAGGAAAGCCGAAAGACTCAAGCGCGTTCCCATGACCACGCGCGAAGCGAGCGACCTGATTATGCTGGGCATTGGGGCGTTCACACCGCTCGAAGGCTTCATGGGAAGGGACGATTGGCGAGGCTGCTGCGAAACCTACAGCCTGCCGGGCAAGAAGGGTCTGTTTTGGCCCATTCCCATCACGCTCTCGGCTGCGGATGACTTGGCCGGCGCGATTGCCGTCGGTGAAGAGGTGGCGTTGTGGGATATCGAAACGGAAATCATCATGGGAACCCTGAAAGTGGAGGAGAAGTACGCCGTTGATAAGGAGTACGAATGCAAGCAGGTGTTCGGCACCGCGGATCCTTCCCATCCGGGCGTGCAGAAGGTCTTCGAGCAGGGGCCGGTGAACCTCGCGGGTCCCGTAAAGGTCATCTCGGAGTCCTATTACCCCGACATGTTCAAGGGAATCTATCAGCGCCCTGCCGAGGCGCGACGGTTGTTCGAAGAACGCGGATGGAGCACGGTAGCAGCGCTGCAACTCCGCAACCCGATGCACAACTCCCACGCCTATCTGGCATGGATTGCCATCGAAGTGTGCGACGGCGTGTATGTCCACCAACTGGTGGGCAAGCTCAAACCTGGCGACATTCCGGCCGAAGTGCGCGTGCGCGCCATCGATGCGCTGGTGAGCAAGTACTTCCGCCGCGACCGTTTGATTCAGGGCGGATACCCGATGGAGATGCGCTACGCCGGGCCGCGCGAAGCCCTGTTGCACGCGGTCTTCCGCCAGAATTACGGCTGCTCGCATCTCATTGTGGGGCGCGACCACGCGGGCGTGGGTAACTACTACGGCCCCTTCGACTCTCAGAAGATCTTCCAGGGAATTCCAGCGGGCGCTCTTCAGTTGCGCCCGCTGTGCATGGATTGGACCTTCTACTGCTACGAATGCGGAAGCATGGCGTCCATGAAAACCTGCCCGCATGAGAGTAAGGCGGTGATCGATGAGAACGGGAACTACAAAGGCGGCGCACGCCTGCTGCTCTCCGGAACGCTCCTCCGCAAGTTGATGAGCGAAGGAAAGCCCGTTCCCCCTGAATACTCACGCCCCGAAGTAATCGCAATCCTGAAGGAGTACTACGACGGCCTCGAGGAAAAGGTGGAAGTGAAACTGCACGGCTTCGCTACGGGGGAAGCAAGAAAGTAAGCGGGCAACTTCGTTCGAGCTGGATGGAGTATCGAGGCATCCCCCGAGGGGCCGAGTGCAGTGGCAGGGGTGGGGAGACTCGAACTCCCGACCCTCGGATTAGAAATCCGATGCTCTATCCAGCTGAGCTACACCCCCCCCACAGACCTTTAGCTTACTTCATTCCGCGGGGTCACATCAAACCGCGCTGTAGCGGCGCTCTATGAGCGCCGAATCGTAGGGGCGAGGCGCCGCCTCGCCCCTACAA
>JASHTZ010000503.1 GCA_030040295.1 Terriglobia bacterium
GCTGGGCGCCGCGCGCGAACAGTTCCACATGCTCGTTCTGGCCGTGCATTTCCACCAGGCGATTCGCCAACGCGCGCACCGCGCCGAGCGTTACCGGCTGGTCATTCACCAGCATGCGGCTGCGCCCCCCCACTTGCACTTCGCGGCGCAGAATCAAGTTTCCGTCCTCGCTCCGCCCCACACCAAGCGCCACAAGCCCTTCCATCCATGGAGGCTTTTCATCCGATGAAAAAACCGCGGTCACCTGCGCGCGGTTCTCGCCGCTGCGAATTACCTCCGGCGAAGCGCGCCCGCCCAGAGCCAAACCGAGCGCATCCACCAGAATCGATTTTCCCGAGCCGGTTTCGCCCGAAAGCAGGTTCAGCCCCGGTCCGAATTCCACGGTGAGGTTATCGACGACGGCATAATTTTGGATGTGAATTTCGCGGAGCATGATGGCGACTCGGGAAGTCTACCATAAGGGAAGAGGTTCGTTGACGGCCCCAAACCAGTGTGTTAGTTTCAAGAGAAGGGAGTTTTCACGATTAGAGGTTCGACGAGGAGGTTGATTGGCTGCTGCGCTTCTGGTTTTCTTTTTTTACCAGGGATTTACGCAAGATTTTTATCAAGGCGAAATCTGGCAACTTATTGCAAACACCGGCCCGGTGGCGAGAACGGTGCTGCTGATCCTCGTGGCCTTCTCAATTTTTTCCTGGGCAATCATCCTACGAAAATATGGCACCTTCCGCTCGGCGCGTCGCGAGACCGTGGAATTCCTCAAAGTATTCCGCCAGAGCAAGAAGCTGTCGGAGATTCGCGCCTACTGCCGGGGCCTGAAAGCGAGCCCCCTGCCGGAGGTTTTCCAGTCGGGCTATCACGAAATTGAAAGCCAGGCGACGATGACGGAGAATCCCGGCAAGCCCCGAATTCGCAGCCTGGACTCGGTGCGGCGCGCGCTGCAAATCGGCGCCTCCGCGGAGCTCAGCCGGCTGGAGACCTGGCTGGAGTGGCTTGCCATCACCGCTGCGGTGACTCCTTTTATTGGATTGTTCGGCACGGTGTGGGGAATTATCGACGCTTTTCATGGCTTGGGCGTGGCCGGCAGCGCCAGCCTGCAGAGCGTCGCGCCGGGCATTGCCGAAGCCCTCATCACCACGGCCATGGGATTGTTCGCGGCCATTCCCGCCGTCATCTTTTACAATATTTATCTCCAACGGATCAAAACGTTCGGAGCCCAGATGGATGATTTTTCGCAGGAGTTTTTGAACATGACGGAAAGATATTTTGTGGACTGAGCCATGGCCTTTACAAATCCCCGCGGCAAAACCCAAACTTCCCTTGCTGAGATCAACATCACGCCCTTTGTGGATGTAGTCCTGGTGCTGCTGGTCATCTTCATGCTTACCGCGCCCATTCTGCAATCGGGCATTGAAGTGGATCTTCCCAAAACGCGGACGGTCAAGATCGCTCCCCAGGAGAGAGTGGTGATCACCCTCAACAAGGACGATGATATTTATGTTGGAAATAGTTCCGTGAATATCAATAAATTGGGGGCGATTGTTCTGGACCAGCTCAAGGGCGCGGGAACGACTCCGGTTTACATCCGCTGCGACCGGCGAGTGACCTTTGAGGCCTTTGCAAAAGTCGTGGATGCCCTCAAGCAGGCCCACATCAATAACCTGAATATCGTGACGGAGCCGCTGCAGACCAAGGGCAGCGGGGAATGAGGCAAGAGGGGCAAGCCGGTTTTTGAGACTCAAGAAATGGGCGCGCACGTTCTATCCATGCCGGACGACCGCCGCGACAACCTCCGCGGCATGGTGGCGCTTTCTGCGATTCTGCACGTCGCGCTGGTAGGGCTGGCGGCAGCATACTCCCTGCTGGGTTTCCACTTCGGAAATACCGGCGCGGAGTGGGGGCTGCAGAGCGCCGTGCATATTAATTCGGTGGCGAGTCTGCCGGGGATTCCCCTGCCCACGCCGGCAGTGCAGACGCCCACCACGGTTGCCACGCAGACCCCCATGCCCGCCAAGCCGGAAGAGCAAGAGAAACCCCAGCCACCCCCGCCCGATGCCCAGCAGATCCCCAAGTTCAAAGACGCCGTGAAGCCGGAAAAAGTCGAAAGGGTCAACAAGCACATTCCCCAGCCCACCCAGCCGCCTCCGGACAACGCCGTGCCCGGGCAGGGGGAAGCCGAAATGAATTACACGCAGTCGGTGGTGCAAGGCGGGAATATTGCGGCAAGCGCGGGTGAGGGGAACAGCTTCGGGCAACGCTACGCGTGGTACGTGGCGTCCATGTGCAGGCGCATCAGCGGCAACTGGCTGCAATCCACCATCAGCTCAAACATCAGCTCAGCCCAGCGTATGTACTTTACTTTCGCCATCGAGCGGGACGGGACGATCAAAGACATTGACATGACCCAGGGCAGCGGGGTTCCGGAAGTGGACCGCTCCGGCCTGCGCGCCATCCTGGCGTCAAGCCCGCTGCCTGCGCTGCCGCCCGACTACGCGGGAAGCAGCGTG
>JASHTZ010000504.1 GCA_030040295.1 Terriglobia bacterium
AATTCGTATTGATGTCGCGCACCACTCCCAACAGGAACCCTTCCATCGGCTTGGAGAGCCCGGTGCCGAGCAAGGCGTCAATGAAAAGCGAGGCTTTGGAAAGAGAAGGCGCCAGGGCTTGCCAGGTAACCGGTCCGGCAATGATGTCCGGTGGTCCGGAGGGAACCAGTTGCGCGTAACTTGCCGCCGCATCGCCGCGAAAATCTGTGGGGGCCGTGAACAGCAGCACGCGCGGACGCAATCCCTGATCGCGAAGCAGGCGCGCCACCACCATTCCATCGCCGCCGTTGTTCCCTTTCCCGCAGAGGATAACAACGCGCTCCTGATCGAGAGGAGAGAAGCGCTCCTGTAGAAATTCCACCACGCCGCGCCCGGCGTTTTCCATCAGCGTGAGAGTGGGAATGCCATAGCGCTCCGTCGTCAGGCGATCGATCCTTTGCATTTCGGCGGAATTGAGTATCTTCATGGGCACAAGGATCTTATGAACACTTGGAAAGGCGGGGCTTAAGCTCCTCCCTGCCGTCCCAGCATGATCACAGCATCCACCCTCCGCTGACATTCAACACCTGGCCAGTGATGAACGCGGCCTCTTCCGACACAAAGAATTTTACCGCTTCCCCCACATCGCGGCCAGTGGCGGGGCGGCCGACAGGAAAGCGCACATCGGTGAGGCGTTGCGCCTCTTCGAGTGACAATTCCTTTTCGTCGATGATAGGCGGGTTCACCACATTCGCGGTAATGCCATTTCCGGCCTCTTCCAGCGCCACGGAGCGTGTAAAGGCCACAATGGCGGCCTTGGCGGCGGAATAAGCAGAGATTTTCGCCTGCCCGAACGCCCTCTCCGCGCCCACGGCACCCAGGTTGATGATCCGTCCCCAGTGCTGGCGGCGCATGAGGGGGATTGCGCATTTGGTGGTGTAGAAAACGCTGAAGAGATTCGATCTGATGATGGAGCCCCAGTGCTCCACAGTGGATTCCACCACCGGCTTCCACTCAAAGTCGCCCACGTTGTTCACCAGCACGTCCAGCCGGCCAAAATGCTTGGCGACCGCGTCCACCAGATCTTTCACGCGCGCCGGGTCCGTAACGTCCGTGGCCACGGCCAAACCCTCTGATCCCAAAGCGCGCAAATCCGCCAGAACTTTTTGAGCGCCCAGCCTGTTGGTGCGAAACGCCACGGCCACGCGCAGTCCAGCACGCCCCAGTGCCAGCGTGATTTCCTTGCCGATTCCCCGCGACCCGCCTGTTACAATTGCAACGCGACTCCGCAGTGCCACTCGTACGCTCCTCAGTGCAGAAATAAATTTGAAAGTCTATCGGACTTCTGCGAGACTCGCAACGGTTGTAACGCGGCGGTGTCCTAATTTCACTCTACCACGCCCGGCCCAGGACCAGGGTCATGTCATCCTGGAGCTCAGGGCTGCCGGTCCACTCGTCCACGCTGCGGTAGACCTCCGTGGCCAAGGCTTCGGGCGTGGCGTTGATCATTCTCTGAATAACTTCCTGCAAGCGCGCTTCACCGAATTGCTCGCCGTAGGTATTTTCCGGCTCGGTGATTCCATCGGTATAAGCAAGCAGCAAATCCTGAGGCTCCAAGCGAATCTCACCCACGTCGTAGGGGACCGACGGAAACAAGCCGACGACCGTTCCTCCGGTCTTGAGGCGTTCCACTTTGCCGGCCCTGAACAAAAGCGGCGCCAAGTGCCCGGCGTTGGTATACGAAAGCGTGTGCGTGCGGGCATCATAGACCGCGAAAAAGAACGTCACGTATTTTTCGAGCGGAGTATTCGCGTAAATCTGCCGATTCAGCCGGTCAACAACGCGCGCGGTCGAAACCTGCGCCTGAGCGGCATTCCCATTACCGGCAAACCCATCATAAAACTGCGCGCGCAAAGCGGACTGAATTCCCGCCATCAATAACGCCGCGGAGATTCCCTTGCCGCTGACGTCTCCCAGAACCACCCCCACGCGATTTTCGTCCAGCTTCAGGAAATCGTAGTAGTCGCCGCTCACCGAGCTCGCCGCTTTGCAGATGCCGTAGAGGTCCAGCCCCGGGACGCGCGGCGCGGATTGCGGGAAGAGCTGGCGCTGCACCTCGCGGGCGATATCCAATTCGCTTTGCAGGCGCAGGCGCTCCTGCGATTCCACCATAAGGCGCTCCACCGAAGCCGTCATGCTGTCAAAAGCGCCGCCCAGGGCGGTGAGTTGGTCATGAGATGGAAAATGCGTGCGATAGGTCAGGTCCCCCGCCTTGACTCTCTCCGTCGCATCGTAAAGGGCATCCACCGTGCGCGTCATCGAACGCGTCATCCGCACGCCAATCAGCAACGCCCCGCCCTCGATGACGAGCAGGACGATTGCCACTGCCTTAAACAGAAGGACATAGGCATCCGACAAATCCCCCAGCGTTTCCAGCAGCCGGCTATTTAGTTCGTAGATTCGGGATGATACATAGACAAACGCCGGCGAGCCGCTCTTTTCACCGTTATCTCTGCCCCAGTCCGCCAATTCGAGGGAGGATGCGCCGATGACCTCAAAATCAAAGCGATTTACAGGGTCGGGAATTTTCACAGACTCCGAGCTGATGGTTTTGCTCTGGACGTAGGTCTGACCCGAGGTCTTCACTTCGATCCGTGCATTTTCTGCCAGGCGCCTTTCGGAGGGCTTCATCAACACCACGCCCACAGGTCCAATTCCCTTACCAACTTGATTCAGGAGTTGAGGATTGATGGGCTGGGAGAGAACCAGAGTCAATTCTCCAGCATTCGTTGGGGCCCGCGCCATCGAGCGCAGGACAAGGCCGCCCCCGTCGGAAACAATTCCTGAGAACTCCTCACCCCGTATCCAGCTTGGAACATTGGAAGGCCCTTCCGCCGGCTTGCCATCCATCAAAAACGAACGGTGCAGGTGGCCTAAATGCAAGGTGATGACCAGCCCCGGGTAGTCGCCGGCGTGTTTCACCATCTCCGACATGTAGAATTTCTGGATTTTATCCAGCAAATCTTCCGGCGATGTTTCTCCCCGAAAACGCGCTTCGTGCAGGACCACGCGGTTGACCTGCTCAATTTCGTCCACGTGATCCTGCAGCCTTAGCCGCACCAGGAATGCTGCAAACTGTCCATTGATGATGAAAGCTCCCAGGAAAATGAGCGCGAAGATGAGGCAGATGGGAACTACGCCGATGAGGATATAGGCCACCACCAGGCGGCGCTGGAGGCGCCAAAGAAAACGAAAGCGGATATAGCGCGAGAGACGAGTGAGATAATAAACCCCCGACACCAGCGCACAAACCCAGAAGACGAACCAGAGTAGCCCGGGGACTCCCCCTGAAGATCGAGTCAGCCGGTCCGCTGTCCATAGAGCCGCGCCGTAAGCCAGAACCCAAGCGGTGAATCGGGCCAGGCGGCGAGTGCGATATTCCTGAAGGAGAGTTTCCAGCATGAGCGTGCGTGGCTTGACGCACGGGTCTTATATTATCACCGGTGCGGAGATTCACGCGCCGGCCGGCGCATATCCTGGGTTTCAGTGTGCCGATTGTGTCGGAGTGGCGGCCGGAGCAGCTTGCAATCCTTGTTGAACGCGGCTGTGCTTCTTGCCGTAGGTAAAGTACAACACCAAGCCCACAATCAACCAGACGATCAGGCGCAACCAGGTGCTCAGCGGCAGGCTGGCCATCAGGATCAGTGAAACTACAATTCCCAGAATGGGTACCAGCGGCACCCAAGGCGTGCGGAAGGGCCGGTGCAAATCGGGGCTCTTCCTGCGCAGCACCCAGACACCCGCGCACACGATGACAAAGGCCAGCAGGGTTCCAATGCTCACCAGTTCACCCAAAACGTCAATCGGAATCAACGCTGCGAAAATGGCGACGAAAGCTCCCACAATGCTCGTGGAGATCCACGGCGTACGGAAGCGCGGATGAATGGCCCCTGCCCACTGCGGCAGAAGGCCGTCGTGCGACATGGAATAAAACACCCGCGATTGGCCGAGCAACATCACCAGCATCACCGTTGCCAAACCCAAAATCGCACCGACCTTGACCAGGAAGCTCCCCCATCGCACCCCGGGCACGGCATCGATGCCCACCGCCACTGGGTCCGATACGTTCAACGATGTGTAGGGAACGACGCCGGTGAGCAGCCCGGAAACCAAGATGTATAAAATCGTGCAGATAACGAGCGAACCCAAAATTCCGATGGGCATGTCCTTCTGAGGGTTCTTTGCTTCCTGCGCGGCTGTAGAGACAGCGTCAAATCCAATGTAAGCGAAAAAGATTACCCCGGCGCCTCTCGCCACTCCCGACCAGCCGAACTCCCCATAGGATCCCAGGTTAGGAGGCAGAAACGGGTGCCAGTTCTTCCAGAATTGCCCCGTATGACCAAGAAAGTAAAACCCCACCACCCCGATGAATACCAGAACTACCGCGACCTTGACGATTACAATGGCACTGTTAAAATTTGCCGATTCCTTGATTCCGATCACCAGAATGACGGTGACGGTCAGAATGGCCAGGAATGCCACCAAGTCAAAATAGGCCCCCATGTGCGGCAATGAGTCCGGATTGATGTGCTGGGAGATCAACGTGTCCTGAATGCGCGAAAGGTGTTCCCAGTGATTGTTGTAATTCACCAGCATTTCGCCGTGTGCGCTGGCGAATTGTGGTGGAATGCGGATTCCGTAATCCTGCAAAAAGCTAAGCACATAACCGCTCCATCCGCTGGCCACGGTGGCCGCGCCGAAGGCGTATTCGAGAATCAGATCCCAACCGATAATCCAGGCGAAGAGTTCTCCCAGCGTGGCGTAGGCGTAGGTATACGCCGATCCGGCGATGGGAATGAGCGAGGCGAACTCCGAGTAGCAGAGCCCGGCGAAGGTGCAGGCCAGCGCGGAGAGGATGAAGGAAAGAATGATTGCCGGGCCCGCGTATTTGGCCGCCGCCGCCCCGGTGAGGACGAAGATACCTGCGCCGATGATGGCGCCGATTCCGAGCGTCATAAGGTTGATGGGCCCCAGAACGCGCCGCAGCGTGTTCTGCCCATGCTCGGCGCTCTCCGCCATAATGACGTCCAACGTCTTCTTCGCCAGCAGATTTGCCATGAGGTGTAAAGCTCTCCTTCTGTCAGGAAGCGGAAGGCCCGCCCGCCGACCGCCGCCAAAAATAATAGACCGGAATGCCCAAGGCGACGATACTCAATCCCGCAAAACTCCGCAAGGCTTTGTGCGTCAGCAACGCGACTTCGACAAATGACGCGAACCCGATATACAACAGAGGCAGGACGGGATACCCCCAGGCGCGATACGGCCGGGGGGCCTCCGGGCGCGTCCGCCGCAGTCGGAAGATGCCCACGATGGTGAGAATATAAAAAAGCACGACGGCGAAGATCACATAGTCGAGCAATTCGTTGTAACTGCCCGTCAGCGTCAGGAACGCCGCCCAAATCGCCTGCACCAAGATGGAAATCGCCGGAGTGTGAAAACGGGGATGAACCCTGGCGACGGACGAAAAGAAGAGGCCGTCTTTGGCCATGGCGTAATACACGCGCGCGCCCGCCAGCACCAGGCCGTTCGTGCACCCGAAGGTGGAAATCATAATCGCCACCGCCATCAGACCCGCGCCGCGCCCGCCAAACATCACCTGAATCGCTGCCGTGGCAACGCGATCCTCCGCCGCATGCTGAATTCCCTGCTGCATCAGCCCGCCCTGCGCGACTCCGTAGAATGGCAGCGCCCGGTAATATCCCCAATTGCA
>JASHTZ010000505.1 GCA_030040295.1 Terriglobia bacterium
GGCGAGGAAGGAATGATCGGATTGCTGGGCGTGGCGTACACGGACCTTGACCCGTCGGGGAAGGTCCTCGTACATGGTGAAATATGGGGAGCGCGTGCCGGTCAGCGGATTCCGCAAGGCGCGCAGGTCCGCGTGCAGGCGATCGACGGCCTCACTCTGCGGGTTGAGTCGGCGCAGGAAACCCGGTAAACTGCCGTGTCGCAAGGCTTCAGGGGCTTCCAATTGATACGGGCTTCGCGCAAACAGCGGGAAAGCGCTTCGGGGGTGTCTTATGGACGTGGGATGGATCGTAGCGATCGTCATCGTTCTATTCTGGGCTTCTAGATGTCTCAACGTGCTGAGGGAGTATGAGAGGGCCGTGGTATTCCGGCTGGGGCGGCTTCAAACGCCTGATAAAGGGCCGGGATGGATCTTCATCCTCTGGCCGATAGACAAGTGGGTGCGGGTTTCCCTTCGCCTTGTCACATGGGATATACCCCCCCAAGATGTCATCACGAAAGATAACGTTTCATTGAAAGTAAGCGCCGTGGTGTACTTCCGCGTCATCAACGCGCAACAGGCGGTGGTGGAGCTGGAAAATTACCGCTACGCGATTGAACAACTGGCGCAAACCACACTGCGCTCGGTTTTGGGCGAAGTGGAAATGGACGACCTGCTCTCCCAGCGGGAGAAGCTGAACGCCCGGCTGCAATCCATTCTGGACGAGCACACGGAGCCCTGGGGAATCAAGGTCTCGAAGGTGGAAGTGCGGCAGGTGGATTTGCCGCAGGAGATGCAGCGCTCCATCGCAGCACAGGCGGAGGCCGAGCGAGAGCGCCGGGCCAAGATCATCCATGCGGACGCCGAATATCAGGCGTCGGCAAAGCTCCTAGAGGCCGCCAGCGTCATCGCGAAAGAACCCATTGCCATCACCCTGCGGTATCTCCAGACGCTGGTGGAGATCGGCACGGAAAAGAATACCACCGTGATTTTTCCGGTCCCGGTGGAATTGCTGAGCGCGCTGATGGGGAAATTGCTTCCCCCACCCGGAGAAACGCCGAAATAGTGGAGGCGTACGGAAAGGGCTTGGGACGCACCGCAGGCAAGGGGGAAAAGAGGGCCAATGGATGCGAGGGAACACGAGGAAAGAGGGCACTCCGCGCGTTACCTGATCCTCCTCTTTCTGGTGTGTGTGGCGACCTGCGGGGTCTTCTTCTCATTGGGATACCTGGTGGGAAACAATGAGCGCAGCTCGCGCTCCGCTCTTTCCACGGAGGTAGTCACCACTCCCTCGGTTATTCCGCCGAACATCAACCCGCCGGCCGAGAGCGTCCAATCCTCACCTCAGATCCCGGCGTCCACCCAGAAGCCGCTGAATCCCCCGCCGGATACGCTCGCGGATTCGCCTGCGAGCACCGCTGCACAAGCAAACGCGCCAGCGGCAAAGCCCTCGGAAAGTCCCGCTCAAGACGGCCATGCCGGCGGCGTCCCGGAGCCTGTCCCGAATCCTCCGCCACCCTCGGCCGCTTCTGCGGACGAGGTGGGAGTAGGGATCACCTTGCAAGTTGTGGCCTCCCGCTCTCAACAGGACGCGGAGCACATCGTGGATATTCTCAAACAAAAAGGCTATCCGGTTTTCCTGGCAACTCCTGAATATACCGGCGCCAACGATAAATTTTTCCGAGTCCTGGTGGGTCCCTTCCGAACGCGCGAGGAAGCCGATAGAGCACGCGACGAGCTTGTGAAGGAAGGATTCAAGAGTCCCTTCATCCGGCACTGAAGCGGCCCCCACCATGGTCGAGGGCTTGGGTGCCCCAAAGCGAAATCATAAATTGGCCACTCGAAATTCGAAATCCCCTCGCGACCCCGATCTTCAATCATCGAGTTTCGGGTTTCGCCGTTTCATTCCCTGGGCTGCCGCTGCTTTGAGCGGACTCCTTCTGGCGGCATGCTTCCCCAAAATACACTTGCATGGATTGGTGTGGATGGCGTGCGCGCCCCTGCTCGCGGCATTGGCGGGCGAGAAGCGGCTGAAACGCGCATTTCTGCTGGGGTACGTGTGCGGAGCGGGATTTTTCGCGGTGAGTTGTTATTGGTTCACCACGGTCATGGAATCCTATGGCCACCTGGCGCCGGCGCTGGCGGTGTTTGTCTTCATTCTCTTTATTTTTGTGGATTCGGTTTTCTTCGGCTCCTTTGGCCTGGCAATGGGATGGGTGGCGCGCCACTCTCCGGCGTGGGCACTTGCCGCCAGTCCTTTTCTTTGGGTAGCGATGGAACTGGGTCGAACCTATCTCATCACGGGATTTCCCTGGGACCTGCTCGGGTACGCAGTTCAGGCTTCCGGCCTGCGCCAGATCGCCTCCTTCACCGCCGTGTATGGGCTTTCGTTTCTTGCTGTGGCCACCAGCGCTTTGCTGGCGTGGTTGCTGCTCTCGCCGCGGCGCGGACGGGCCGCGGCGGCGCTGGCCATCTGGCTCCTGCTGTTGCTGGTTGGCCAATGGCGCTTGACCCCTCCGCCCGAGGAAATGGGAAAGGACCTGGCCTTTCTCCTGCAACCGGACGTCCCGCTCGACGATGCGGCGCTGGAAGGGTGGGTTCCCTGGCGCGACCCGTCGGAACTCGAGCGACTCGTTCAGCTCAGCGTTTCAACCGTGGAGGAAGTCACCAGCAAGGCTGCGCCCACGGCTACCGAAGGCGGTGCGGTTATTCCTCCGCTGCTGATTTGGGCGGAAAATCCTGCTCCGTTCTTCTTCACGAGCGACCCGGTTTTTCGCAATGCCATGGAAAACATGGCGCGCCAGGCGCACGCCATCGTGATTACGAATACAGTTGTTCCCCTCGACGCGCAGGGAAACACTATTACCAACACTGCGATCACCCTGAGCCCCGAAGGCCATGAGGTGGCGCGCTATGATAAAATTCACTTGGTGCCCTTCGGCGAATACGTCCCCTGGTGGGCTTTGCCGGGCATCGTTCACAAGATTACTTCCGAGGTAGGGAACTTTGTTCCCGGTTCGAATTATTCGGTGGCCGATTCGCCGGCCGGGGGCATCGGCGTTTTCATTTGCTACGAAGCGATTATTCCGCAACTCGCGCGGAAGTTGGTTGCAAACGGCGCGGAAGTGCTGGTGAATATTTCGAATGACGCCTGGTATGGTGATTCCGCGGCCCCCTACCAGCACCTGGAAATGGCTCGCCTGCGCGCGATTGAGAATCACCGGTATTTGCTGCGGGCAACCAACAACGGCGTGACGGCGCTGATTGATCCCTATGGCCGCATCCTGGAGGTAATCCCGCGTTACCAGCGGCGGGTGATGGTGGCGCATTTCAATTTTGAGAGCCGGGAGACGTTTTATTCTGCATCCGGAGACGTATTCGCCTGGCTCTGCGCCCTTGTGGCAGCCATCGTGTTAATGGCCGTATCGATGCCGGCGAGAAGCAAGGAAACGCCGGCTAACGCCAACTGAGAACTTCATTCAAGGAGAAACCGTGATCGAAGAATTACAACGCGAATATGACGAACTGAAGAAGCGCTCTGCTGACCTTCGGAGTTTTCTTTGACGCCCCCCAACGCCGCAAGGAGCTCGAACTTCTCGAACAAAAGATCGCCCAACCTGAATTCTGGCAGGACCAGGAAGCATCGCAAAAAATTCTGACCACCCGCAAGCGGCTGACCGAGACCCTCGAGACCGACGAACAACTTGGCCGCCGCTTGGGTGACGTTGAGGCTTACTTCGAACTCGCGCGCGAGGGTGAAAACATCACCTCCGAGCTGCGGGGCGAACTGGATAAGCTCCGCCAGGAAGTCGATCGGCTGGAAACCGAGACGCTGCTCAGCGGCTACAACGATCATCTGAATGCCATTGTGACCATTCATCCCGGCGCAGGCGGCACGGAATCGCAGGACTGGGGCGAAATGCTGCTGCGCATGTACCAGCGCTGGGCCGATGCGCGCGGCTTCCGGTTCACGCTGAACGATTATCAGCCCGGCGACGAGGCGGGATTAAAGTCCGCCACGTTCACGGTAACGGGCGAATACGCCTACGGTCTTCTGCACGGGGAAAGCGGTGTGCACCGGTTGGTGCGTATATCGCCCTTCGACGCCAATCAGCGCCGGCACACTTCCTTCGCCTCGGTTTTCGTCAGCCCGGAAATTGACGATTCCATCACCATCGAAATCAAGCCTGAAGAGATCCGCGTGGATACTTACCGGTCATCCGGCAAGGGCGGCCAGCACGTGAACACCACGGATTCTGCCGTGCGCATCACCCACATTCCCACGGGCACTGTGGCGCAATGCCAGAACGAACGCTCGCAGCACCGCAATCGCGAAATGGCCATGAAATTTCTGCGCTCGCGCCTGTACGAGTTGGAATTAGCGAAGCGCCGGCAGCTTTCCGATAAGTTGGAGGCCTCCAAGGCCGATATCGACTTCGGCAGCCAGATTCGATCTTACGTTCTGCATCCGTATCGATTGGTGAAAGATCATCGGACAAAGTTTGAAGTCGGTGACGCGGATCGCGTGCTGGACGGCGATCTTGATCCCTTTATAAAGTCTTATCTGCTGTCGCGGCGTGGAGTCGCCGCCTGATTGCGCCAAGTGAAATGCCAACCGAAGGATTAAACCCCAAAGACCCGGCGAATGTACTCTCGTGCCGGGCGGGTAGCGGATTCGCCGAGCTTCACGCCGCTCAGCCTTTCTTCTTCGGACAGAATCCAGCCGGACCATCCTGCCGCGTTGATGGCCTTGGCGAGCGCACGGTAATCGAAGTCCCCCTGGCCTAAGACCACCTCTTGGCCGTTCTTGGAATCGCGGAGGTGAAACGCCACTATTCGATGCGCGTGCCGGGTAAAGAAGGCCGGTACGTCGGCGTGAGCCTGGTAGGCGTGGCCGGCATCGATCAAAAAGTCCACCAGGCGCGGGTCGGTTTTCCCCACGAGTTGCGACATTTCTTCGCCGCCTGCCATGAATTCGGCGGAGTGGTTGTGGTAACAGAATCCCAGCCCGTTTTTCCGGCAATAGGCCCCCGCGCTGTTCAATCCAGCTACTTTCCTTCGTAAAGCGTCAGCGTCCACTTTTCCATTGGCGGTAACCGAGGCGCCGCTGACGATCACCCGCTCGGCGCCCAGTTTCTTGCCACCATCGGCCACCTGCGCAATCAACTTCATGGGGGGAATTGAAGTTTGTGGATCGTATTGATTGCCAAGGAAGATATGGACGCCGAAGAATTGCAATCCGGTCTTCTCGATTTTTGCGCGAGCTTCCACGGCATTGCCAAATTGCCGTTCGACATTGTGGAAACTTGTTTCAAAGCCTTCGAAGCCGATCCGTTTGATCGTGTCCAGAACGGAAAGGAGGGAGGAAAAATCCGCGGGGTTGATGGCCCAGGCGTTGGTTTGACAGCCGACATGCAGCGTGCCCTTGGCGAGAACGCGCGAGGTGCTCGTGGCCAGAAGGCCGGAGGCTGATGCGGCGATGAATCTTCGCCTCGAAAGGGAGATTCGGGTATCGAGGTTTTTTCCCACTGGTTTTTTGAAAAGCCTTTTGCTCAAACTGTCGCACACGACGGTCAGATGGTCGACTCTTCACTCCAGGGGAAGACGCGGCCGGTGCGCAGGGAGCGTTCTGCGGCCAGCGAAATGTGAGCCGCGTCTTTTCCCACCTGGCCATCAGCGAACACTGGCGTGCCCTTTACGACCGATGCCAGGAAGGCTTTGTGTTCCCGCAGCGACTCAACGTCAGTGCTCACTGCACCCGCCTCTTCGTGCCAGCTCGCTTGCTCCTCAGGCGTCAGGCGGGGCACCACCACCTTCTGCGCCTTGCCTCGATAAGGGATCACCACGATCTCGGAATTGCCGGTGCCGCGCATCTCTTCCGCAGTGCCGATTCCCCAGGTCATTTCGCCTTTTGTCCCTAACAAGCGGAGAGTTCGATTATCCGGCACGCCGGGAGAGTAGACGGTGTAGGAAAATATGCAGCGCACGCCGTTGGAAAAATCAATCAACAAACCGGCGTTGTCAATCGTTTGCCGGTCCTTCAAAACATTGTTTCCGCCGATCGCTTGAACTGTTCTCGGGTTCGCTCCCGCCACCCAGTGGATCACATCCAACTCATGGATGCCATCTTCGAGCAGCGCACTGCCCGCGCAATAAGTTAAGAATCGCCAGTTGGTTTCCACTCCGGTCTTCGGATCCTTGTATTTCCAGCTATGCGGATTCCAATCGCCTCGATAGAGGTTACCCACAATGTACTCGAGGTCGCCGATTGCGCCATCCTTCACCATTTGAATCATCTTTTCGTAGACGGTCCCGTAGCGCGATTGCAACCCCACCTGCAGCACACGATGGTTCCTTCTCGCCGCCTCCATCATGCGGTCGGCATCGGCAAGGTGAGTCGCCATGGGCTTCTCCGACAGCACGTGTTTGCCAGCATTCAACGCGGCAACTGTGACGTCCGCATGGAGGAAGTTGGGGACGGCCACGATAATGGCGTCGATCCCTTTCTCGGATTCGATCATTTTGTGGTAGTCGTCGTAACCCTTGGCGCCCGGCGCCATCGCCAGGGCTTGGTCGAGGTTCGCTTTGGTGATATCGCAGATGGCGGCCACCTGCACTTCCGGAAGATATTTGGTTGCGATGCGAAGATGGGTGTTTCGGCCGCGATTCCCTGCACCCACAATCCCATAAACCACTTTTTTGCCCTCCGGTGGGCGGGCCTCCGCGAGTTCAGGAAGGGCATAGGCGGCGACGCCTGCGGCGCTGCTGATCATGAATTTGCGGCGGTCCAACGAGTTGTTTTCAGGCATTTTTCAGCTCCCCCAGCGCCGGATTCCCGGCAAGGCCAATACTTTCATAAACGTGCGAAAAGCTCATGACAACATTAATATAGATTCGGCAGGAGTGGTCGTCAAGGTGAATTAATATCTAATATATTTAAACGCGGGACGTTCGAGATATCATTGTTGCACAGGCCCGCGGTCGGGTTTTACCGTGCATGCATCGGAAGGTAAGATGGCAGTTTTGGGATTTCACAGAATTTCCGCCATGACGAAATCGCAGTGGTGCATTCTGCGCACTCACCTGGCAGGAGGGACTTCATGAGAAACTCAACTACATTATCGCGTCGCACATTCCTGGCAGCGTCGGGCGCCTTGGCCGGTGGCGCCGGGCTTGCCCCCGCTTTTGCTCAGGGGTCCGGCATGGCAGCGCAGAGTCCGGAGGAAATTCCGCTCAAAATAGGCCATCGTGCGGCGAACATGAAGATGGTGGGAAATTTCGATGTATTCAAGGTCGCGCGCCGAATTTCCGGCTTGTTGGGAGTTGAACTTCAGGCGGCCGCGGGCAAACCGAACCTGTTTGATCTGGATGCCGTCCGGCGGTACAAGAAAGAAGCGAACCGCTGGGGCATGATCATTCCTTCGGTCGCCGGTGTTTGGGTAAAAGGAGGCTCGATCCGTTCGCCCCTCGCCGGGATCGACTTGATGCAATCAATCCGGGCGAGCGAATTGCTGGGTGCCAGTGTTATCCTTGTGGCATTTTTTGCCGAGAATGCGCCCAATATGAATGACGAATCGTCATATGGGCCGGTGGTGGAACTGCTGCAAAGATCTGCTCCCTTTGCGGCCGATGTGGGCGTGACACTGGGAATGGAAAACTCCCTCAGCCCTGCGGACAACCTTAAGCTTGTTGATTTGATCAATCGCGGGAACGTTAAAGTCTATTACGACGTCCACAATGTCGCTCATTACGGCCATGCCGCTGAGGCGATTCCGGGAATTGCACTGCTGGGGAAGCAACGCATCTGCCAGGTGCACGTAAAGAACGAAGATCGTTTGATCGCTGAGCCTGGGCTTATTGATTGGGCGGCGGCGTTCGCGGCCTTCAACGCCATTGAGTACGAGGGCTGGTACTTTTTCGAAACCAGTCACACCTCAGAGGCGCAGATGATTGAATCCACCGAAAAAAACATCGATTTCCTGAAGAAACATTGCCGGATGCCGCTCGGATAAAGGGCCAAATTGTCCCAAACTTCCACGCCCAATACTTCGACGCCTTTGGAAGTGAAGGCTGCCACGTGGCATTCGTGGTGGATTGCCTTCCTCCTGCTCGTTTCCATGACCGTGAACTTCATGGACCGTCTGGTGCTGGGCTCCGTCGCGCCGATTCTTCAGTCGGTGCTGCATTTTTCCAGCACCCAATACGGATACATTGTGTTTGCCTTCACGCTGGGAATGACCTTGGGACAGATTCCCGCCGGGCAGCTCATCGATTGGATCGGATTTCGGACCGCGATGCCCGCCCTGTTTGCAGGATGGTCAATCACCAATGGGCTCCAATCGCTGGCCCGGACTGTGGGGTCGTTCAGCGTTCTGCGTTTTGTGATGGGCTCGTTTGAGTGCGGCAATTATCCCGCAGGCGTCAAAGCCGTGGGCGAACTTTTCCCGGCGGACCAGAGCGCCTTCGCGCTGGGCATCTTCAACAGTGGCAGCATTCTCGGTTCGGTCATCGCGCCGCCCGTGGTGGTGCTCATCACGCTGCATTTTGGCTGGCGCGCGGCGTTTTTTCTTCCCAGCCTGATTGGACTGCTGTGGCTTGTGCCCTGGACCATGACTTGCCGGCCTGCCAAAAGCCATTCTGCGAGGCTACCTGCACCGCAGGAAAAAATCGGCTTGGGTCATCTGCTTCGGCTTCGGCAGGCATGGGGAGTGGTACTGATGAGGGCATTTACGGGGCCGCTCACCACTTTCTATTGGTTCTGGCTTCCACTTTATTTTGTTCGAGGCCGGGGATTGACACTCGCGTCCATGGCGGGAATGGCCAGCCTGGCCTATTTGCTGGGTGGCGTCGGGCAGGCGGGCGGCGGTTACTTTTCCGGATGGCTCATTCGTCGCGGTTACAGTGTGGACGCGTCTCGCAAGTTCACTTTCGCTCTGGGTGGAGTCGTCGCGATCGTCTGCACCTTTCTGGTGCCGCTCGCAGGTTCAGCGCGCGCTGCGGACCTTTTGGCCGGCATGGGGATTCTGGGCGCAAACATTATGAGCAACACCATCATTGCCGTTATCACGGATGTTTTCCCGCGTTCCGCTCAGGCGCGCGTGACGAGCCTTTCGGGCGTTGGCGAAGGGGTGATGAATATGGCGATGAGTCTGGGGACGGGTTACCTTGCGGATCACTTTTCGTTCCTCCCGGTCTTTATCGCCGCCGCGGCCTTGCCAGCGGTGGGATTGTGGGGATTGTTCGGCTGGGTGCGCAAGTGCGATGCCCTGCCGGCAGGCGATATCATTCACGGTGAAGCTTGAATTTGCCCCGTTGGATTTGCATTGAAATCGGATCATGGAATGGCGAAGCTGGAATTGGGAAGCCCGACCCGACGATCCCTTGAATCACACTTCTGACACACCTCGAACCTACGAGGCACTGTCCGGCGAGCCACCTGCCACTTTTCGCGCGTGGGCAATTGCCGCCATGCTCCTGGTGAGCATGTCGCTGAATTTCATTGCGCGTCTGGTGCTGGCCAACGTCGCGCCTTCGCTTGAAACCGAGATGCATCTTTCCAATACGCAATACGCCTACATCGTTTTTGCGTTCATGCTGGGCATGACCATTGGCCAGCTTCCGGCTGGCATGTTTATTGACTGGATTGGCGCGCGCCTCGCCCTGCCCGGCCTTTTGACGGGATGGTCCGTGGTCAATATGCTTCACGCATTGGGCAGCGGAGTAGCGTCGCTTTGCGGGTTGCGCTTCATCATGGGTCTGTTCGAATGCGGAAATTACTCCGCGGCCATGAAGGTGATTGGCGGCTTCTTTCCCGCGCGGCAGCGCGCACTGGCGTTGGCGATCATGGACAGCGGCAGCTTGCTGGGGTCGATTGTGGCGCCACCCATCGTGGTCCTTATCCTGACGCACTACGGCTGGCGAGCCGCTTTTCTGATTCCTAGCCTGCTCGGTTTGGTCTGGGTTTATCCCTGGTTGAAAATTTATATGCCCCCGAAGGATTACAGCGCAGGCAGAGAGAAGAGCGAGCAAGCGGGTCCGACCGTTCGCGCCATGCTTCGCCGGCGCCAGACATGGGGAGTCGTGCTGATGCGCACGTTCTCCGGCCCGATCTCTCAGTTTTATTGGTACTGGTTGCCGCTCTACCTCGTGCGGGGCCGGGGGATGAGCCTGGCCGCGATGGCTGCACTATCCAGCTTTGCGTTCCTGCTCGGCGGCGCGGGCAATCTGGTAGGTGGATATCTTTCCGGCTGGATGATCCGCCGCGGTCTCAGTATTGACGCCTCAAGGAAGACGGTATTCACCGCCGGCGGCCTTTTCGCCGCCGCGGCCGTGCTGGTTCCTTTGGTTCCGAGTGTTCGGGTCGCCATCTCCCTTGTCGCGCTCGCGATTTTTGGCCTGAATTTCACCAGTTGCAATCTCATCGCTGTGGTCACGGATATTTTTCCGGAAACCACTCTCGCCCGTGTGACGGGATTGACAGGAGTGGGTGAAGGAGCGATGAACATGGTGCTGACGCTCGCCACGGGGATGGTTGTCGATCGCTTCTCATTCGCGCCGGTGTTTGCAGGAGCGGGAATCATGCCCGTGCTCAGCATTGTGGCGCTCTTCTTTGTGGTGGGGCGGATTCGGCCGATCAATTTCCAGGCGCATACTCACTGAGAAGCTCCCGAGGAATGCGCTAAGGCCTCCACAGCCTCGCGGTTATTGGGGTCGAGCTCGAGCGCGCGGTGCAATTCCGAAGCGGCTTCGGCGCTCTTCCCCATCTTCAGGTAGAGCAGGCCCAAATCCGAATGAGCTTTGGACGACCGAGGCGATAATTCGATTGTGCGTTGATACTCTTTCAATGCGCCATTCAGATCTCCCTGGTAAAACTCCATTGTCCCGAGGGCCTGATGCGCAGCGGCACTATCAGGTTCCAAGCTCTCGGCCCGCTGGAGATCATCGCGCCCCTTATCCCACTCGCGCAGCATCAGGTGCACGTTTCCGCGATTGAGCAGCGCGTCGAAATCAATCGGGTCGATGGTGAGGGCGTGGTCAAGCGCATCCATGGCCGCGGCCAGTTCGCCCTGCTCCGCGCGGGTTATTCCCAGCACTGTATAGGCGCGGGAGTTTGAAGGTTGGAGCTTGGTGGCCAATTCCAGCTCACGACTGGCTTCGGCATATTGCCGCAGGTTGTTCAGAGAAACGCCCAGATCGAAATGGGCAGTCGGGTTTTCCGGGTCGGCCCGCAGGGCCGCCTTGAAATGTTCCACCGCCGCGGCGTCCTCGTGAAGCATTTGGCGCGCCAATCCGGCCTCAATTTGAACGATCACCAGCGCCGGATCGCTCGCGGCGAGGCGCTCCAGGCCGGCCGCCGCGGATCGTACATCCCCTTTCGTCTCGAGTTCCAGGATCTTCTGGAACTGGCGGTACAGCGCCATGCGGTCCTTCGGGTCGGGGAGCGAGGAATTGAACGGCGGAGCGCCGCGAGAAAGTGAGGCCGGGCCCACGTAGCCCAGGCTCTTTAACTGCTCGAGCACTTCAGGGCTGGCGGCGGAAACGGCAGGCCCGTTGGCCATCGAACCCAAGAGTGTTTCTAAATCACCCCGCAGGCTATTGGCCATTGCCTGGTTGGTGTGAATCAAGTCATGCAACTCGCCGGGGTCGTTGCGATACTCGTAGAGTTCCGGGCGCGGCGCCTGGACGAAAGTGAAGCGCTCGTCGCGCAGCGCGTAAAGCGGCGCAGCGTGAAAATGCCGGTAAGGGTATAAGGTTTCGGAATAGGCGGGCAGCGCGGGCCGCTCCTCGCCGCTGAGTTCCGGAACAAGGCTGCGCCCCTGAAAGGAAGGCGACGAGGGAACTCCCAGGAGCGCGCAGACCGTGGGCGCCACGTCGATTAAACTCGCCACGGTTGCAATGCGCCTTCCGGCGAATTGGCGATTCGGATAGCGAACGATGAGCGGGACGTGCGTGGTGCTGCCGTAGAGCAGAAATCCGTGGTTCTCCTCTCCATGATCGCCCAGGCCTTCGCCGTGGTCAGCGGTAATGATCAGCACCGTACGGTCCGCGATGCCCAGTCGAATCAAGTCCTCCCAGAGTTTTCCGATCAAGTCATCGACGTAAGCGATTTCGCCATCGTAGAGCCCATCGTGAGGCTTCGACGAGAAACGCTGCCGCCAGGCCTCGGGCATAAGGTAAGGCCCATGCAGGTCGTAGAAATGCACAAAGGCAAAGAAACGATGGGAGGCGTGGCCGTCAACCCACTTCACTGCCGCGGCTTGCACCTGGTCGCCGCGGATTTGAATGGTGCCGGGATCCGCGCCCTCATAACGGTGCAAGGGGAATTCACCCCAGTATTCGTCAAATCCTCGCGCCAGGCCGAATCGCCGGTCCAGGATGAAGGCGCCAACAAATGCCGCCGTCTGGAAGCCCTTTGCGTGCAACTGCTCGGCAAGCGTCGGGATCGAGGCGGGCAGTACCTCGCCGTTTTCACGAATTCCCGTGGCGGGCGGATACATGCCGGTCAACAGTGACGTATGGGCCGGCAAGGTAAGCGGGACGGGCGTATAGACTTGTTCAAAAACCACGCCTTCTTTGGCCAGGCGATCAAGGTTCGGGCTAACGGAACGATAACCATATGACCCGAGATGATCGGCGCGGAGCGTATCGATGGAAATCAGCAGGAGGTTCCACTGCGGGACAGCTCCCTGCGCCCAGGCTGCCTGAACAGCAAGCAATAAACCGCAGCAGGATAGCGCGAGATGACGGAGCCATGCGGCGGGCTTCGTGGCGCTGGCGGAGCCTGAGTGTTGCCTTGCGTAATATTTAAACAAAACCTGTGTCCCCCCATCACTCCCAAACCCTCTCCCCGCAGACGACGAGTGGGCCGGATTTCGCAACAAAACAAACCTTTTTCACAACCCTCGTGAGTGAGAGGATCGGGCTGAGATTTATAGCATAATCCCGATTCCCCGCGCAGCACGGCGCGGGTTGCACGTGAGGGAGGCTCGTTCAATTTTCATGTCGAACGTCGGGCAGAACACGGGCAGAATTAAACATCCGTGACTTTCTTCAAGTATTGCCGGTCCCTTGCCAGGATCGCTTCCGGGTCGGCGGCGGGTTTAGGATACGTTTCTTCTTCCTCGATTTCCAGCCAGCCTTCCCAATTGCTATTGAGGAGGGGAGCAAAGATGCCCGGCAAATTGGTCTGCCCTTCGCCCAGAGGGGTGTAGACGCGCTTCTTGTCGGCACCCACTTTTTCGTCTTTGATGTGAAAAATGGCGATGCGCCGGAAGTGCTCGCGGGAAAAGGCTGCCGTATCGATCCACCCCGTTGCGTGCCCGACATCGAAATTGAGCATTACGAGTTTCGGGTCAGTATCCTTCAGCAGGTAGCTCATCAGGCTCGGCTTGTCCTCAAACTCGGTTTGGTGATTGTGATAGCAGAGCTGCACTCCCTCCGACTTCATGGCCCGCCCCAGGCTGTTCATCCCTTCCGTCCACACGTGGACGGCATCCACGTCCAGCTTGCCGTCCGTATGGGGAAGTCGCCCATCGCTGATAATGATGTGTTTCGCACCCATCTCCGCACTGGCGGCGGCCACCGGGCGAAGAGCTTCGATATCGGTGGGAATTTTTTCCTTGGGGTAGAGCGTGGCGCCGTTGTGCAGAGCCACCAGTTGCATGTGGTGCGCCTCGAAGTCGCGGCGGCACTGCGCTGCCTCGCTGAAGCGGGGTTTAAGACTGGCGGCGTTGGTTTCAAAGCCCGTGTAATCGAGACGAGCGAGCGTATCAAGAATCTTCAAAAGCTCGTCGTAGTCTTTGATGGGCACTCCAAAAATGTTGGTCTGCGCGCCGATGTGGATGCGTTCAACCCGCGGTTTGGGAGCAGCCCAGGCTGTGCTGCCACTAGGGGCGAGCGCCCCACCCAGCAAGGCTGCGGCCGATTCCAATACTTGCCGTCGATTCATTTTCATTAAGTTCCTCACTCAATGTTTAGGATTACATTTTATTGTGAAAGGGTTTCTCCGGCGCGGCGAGGTTAAAGCAGAGTCTTTGGAGATGCAAATCAGGCCGGGCGGCGCAAGGGGATGGAGCGAGTCCATCCCCTCACGCCCTTCGGGTTAGAAGTGCAACTTGAGCGCGAACTGAATAGTTCGCGGGAGCGAATTCGGGGTTGTGATCGTTCCCTGGTTATTGGGGAGATCACTGGCTGCGGGGTTGAATGATGAAGCGGGAATCCCGAGGATCGGGTGGTTCCAAATGTTGAAGGCCTCGGCCCGGAATTCGAGCATAAACCGCTCGTTGATGGCCGTGTGTTTAATCAATCCCAGGTCCTCAGACAATCCGGACGGACCGCGCATTCCGTCGTAACTCGCGTCGCCGGGAACGAGGGTGGCGCCTGTGGCGGTGGGCTCCGTCGGCACAGCCAGGCAGGCTGGGTTCCAATACTGGAACGGCGTGGGATGACTCAGTTTGGGATTGCAAGTCAGGTTTGGGCGGTCCTGTCCCTGGTAGCCGTTCTGACGGAGCAGATCCACATCCGGACTCAGGGTAAGAGTGTACGGGAAGCCGGTGTTAAACGAAATGATGGTATTGGCTTCCCACCCCTCGACGAATTTGTTCGCGACGGCGTTACCGGGCACAAAGCGCTGTCCCTTGCCAAAGGGAAGCTGCCAAATGGGGGAGATGACGAAGTGGTCGTGTACATCGTCTTCCCACGGACCTTTATCCACTTTGCTGTCGAGGAGATCGCTCAGAAACATGTCGTAGGTCATCACCTTGGACCAGGTGTAGAAACTTGTGAAGCTCAGATTGTGGCTAAGCCGCCGCGTGATCGTGACCTGGAGGGATTGGTAGTCGCTCGTTGCGGTATCCTGATAACTGCCCACCGAGCTGAAGGTCGAAACTGGGGTCGTCTGGGTCACGCCTGCTATCCCGATCGGCTCAGGGATATTGTAAGGCAAGTCATGCCCGAACTGGCCATCATTGCCG
>JASHTZ010000506.1 GCA_030040295.1 Terriglobia bacterium
CGCTGTCGTCGTTGTCTACGTCGAGCCGTTTGGGCACGATCCCCGCCTTCCGCTCGACGGCGTCCGGATTGCGCGCGCCCGCAAAAACCCGATAGCCCGCGCGTGCAAAGTAAAGCGCCGTTTCGCGCCCGATGCCTGTGCTGGTTCCCGTGATAAGTGCTGTGTGCATTTCGCAAACGCTATCACAGCGGTTTATCCGCGTGCAAGAGGGCTTTGGCTGCCACTTTGGCAACCACGGTCATTGCTTTTTTAACCGCGGGCTTTGAGGCGGGCGCATGAGGCCAAGAAAGAGCGGGCGGCGGATTCATCGTCCTTTAAGTATGCGTCCGAGGGTGTTCTCGCTTCGATGAGCCGCAGCGCGACGCCCGGTTTGCATTCACGATCTTCCATCCATGCGCCAACCGCGGCAACCCCGCTCCGTCTCGCATCCCGGTGGGTGAAATGATTCACCCGTGCGTGAAATCACGCAGTTACGGCATTCACCCGTTGAGTAAGATTATCCGATGAATTAAGTTAAGATTACTAGGCTCACATACTTGCATGGAAATCGTCAATTTATGGGGATTTGGAATCCAAGTTGCTCAATGTACCCCGGGCCAAAAGTCTTCGACCCCCTTTGGGGTTAGATCGCGCACTTGCGGGTTTCAATGGCCTGCGAAAAAGCCGATGATCCACGACATAACAGCGACCTTACGTGTTGCCCAACATCCGGCAGATTTGGGACATAAAGTCCGAAAACAACGAAGCTGGGAACTTATTGAGAATTAAAGCTCTACAAGAAACTGTTGAACTTGGCAAAAATGCGAAACCAGCGCCGGCGGCGTCGCGTGCGTTTGTTGTGTTACTAAAAGAGATTATATTATCTAGTTTTGAATATCCTTGACATAAAACTAGGCCCACTGCCGGACACACCGTTCTGTAATTTATAATTCACACTTCACAATTTTCTCAAGAGTTCTGGTTCTCCACCAATTGCTTCGCCCGCTGCGCCGCGCGCACCACGGCCTTGATCAACGTCACGCGCAAGCCGCCTTCTTCCAGCTCGAGCAACCCGTCAATCGTGCAGCCGGCGGGCGTGGTGACCATATCCTTCAGCTTGGCGGGATGCTCACCCGTGTGGAGGACGAGCGACGAAGCGCCCAGCAGCGTTTGCGCGGAAAGCTCGGTGGAAAGCTCGCGCGGCAGGCCGAGTTTTACGCCGCCTTCCGCCAGCGATTCGATGATCAGGTAGACGTAGGCGGGACCGGAGGCGGAAAGACCGGTGATCGCGTCCATATGTTTTTCATCCACCGCCACGGTGCGGCCCATGGAGCTGAAGATTTCCTTCGCCAGCGCCACGTCATCCGCGGTGGCATCGGGACTGGCGGCAAGCGCCGTCATACCCTGGCGAATCAGGCAGGGAGTGTTGGGCATGGCGCGAACGACGCGCGCCGGGCGGCCCAACTCGCGCGTGATCAGCGCGGTGGTGACGGAGGCGGCGGCGGAAATGATTACCGCGTCCTTGCGCAAAACCCCTTTGACTTCGTGCAGAAAGCCCTTCACCTGCTGGGGTTTCAAGACAATTAACACCAAATCCGCGCTCTTAACCGCCTGGATATTATTGGTGTGGACCTTCACGCCGTATTTTTCGGCCAGAAAATCCGCGCGCGGCTGGTGGGCGACGGTCGCTTCCACGCGCTCCACAGGAATAAGTTGTGAGCCGAGCATGCCGGAGAGCAGCCCTTCGCCCAATTTTCCGCAGCCGATGAGCGCCAGCTTTTTGATGCGGCTCTCGAAATCGCGCGCCGCGCGCACAGGTTTGGTCTCGGTGGATTTCATGGTGTCCTCATGTATCAAAAACGCCGACAGCCAACAGTCCACTGCCAGCAGTCAATTCTGATTGCCGGCTGTAAGCTGTCGGCTGTCAGCTTTCAGCGATTATTTATTGACGCGCCGCCGCCTGCGCCGCCGTTACTTCCCCTTTGGAGGTGGAAATCCAAGGCATCATTTTGCGCAGCTCGCTTCCGACTTTCTCAATCAAGTGGGCGGAAGCCTTGGCGCGCAGATCCAAAAAGTGCTGGCGCCCTTTGGCGTTTTCCTCCATCCACTCTTTGGCGAAGGCGCCGTTCTGCACGCCCGCCAGAACTTTCTTCATGGTCTCGCGCACGTGCGCGTCAATTACGCACGCCCCGCGGGTGTAATCGCCGTACTCGGCGGTGTCGCTCACCGAGTAGCGCATGTATTTGATGCCGCCTTGGTAGATGAGGTCGACAATCAGCTTGAGTTCGTGCAAGCACTCGAAATACGCGATCTCCGGCTGGTAACCCGCCTCGACCAGCGTCTCGAATCCGGCAGTGATGAGCGCGGAAACGCCGCCGCACAGCACCGACTGCTCACCGAACAGATCCGTCTCCGTCTCTTCCTTGAAGGTGGTGCGGATCACGCCCGCCTTGAGCGAGCCGATTCCCTTCGCATACGCCAAACCCGTGGCTTCGGCGTGGCCGGAAGCGTCTTGCTCAATGGCCAGCAGCGAGGGGACGCCTACGCCTTCCGTAAAGAGCTCGCGCAGGCGATGCCCGGGACACTTGGGCGCTACCATGATAACGTCAACTTCCGGCGGCGGAGTGATGAATTTGAAATGAATGGCGAATCCGTGGGCGAAAAGGAGCGTTTTGCCCGCGGCCAGATTCGGCGCGATGGATTCCTTGTAGAGTTTCGCCATGGAATGATCGGGCACGAGAAGGGCAATTACGTCGGCGCGCTTCGTGGCCTCCGCCGGATCGTAGACGTCCAGCTTCTGCGCCTGCGCCTTGGCGCGCGAGGCGCTGCCCGGGGCCAGCCCGACAATCACCTTCACTCCGCTGTCGCGCAGGTTCAGCGCGTGCGCGTGCCCTTGGCTGCCGTAGCCGATAATCGCCACGGTCTTGCCCGCCAGATTCTTCAAGTCGCCGTCTTTTTCGTAATAAACTTTAGCCATAGGTCTTTTTTCCTCATCTCGTCTTTGAATTTAGAAAGAAGAATTATATACGAACTCCCGAACGCCGTGGCGGGTGTTTCACGGTAGGCAAAGCGGCAGCGCCTCGTTGGAACCCATCTCGATACGTTTTCCCTCCCCCCATGACGGCGGGCTTACCGTAACAACTCTTCCAGTCTGACCGCCTGATCGGTTTTTTCATCGCGATACTTGATGATAACGGGAGTGTAGAGGGAAACTCCCATTTCCTTGCCGCGACCGTGGGTAACGGCTCGCGCGCCGGGGACCACCACCGCGCCTGCGGGAATGCGCAGGGGCGCGTCGCCCTCGCGGCGATGAACGGCGCCGCGCACCAAATCGTAGACGGGCGTGGAGCCGGTAATGATCGTTCCGGCGGCCAGCACGGCGTTCTGCCCCACAATCGTGCCCTCGTACACGCCGCAGTTGCCGCCCACCAACACTCCATCTTCGATAATCACGGGCAGTGCGCCAATCGGTTCCAAAACTCCCCCGATTTGCGCGGCCGCGCTGATGTGAACGCCCTTCCCGATTTGCGCGCACGAACCCACCAGCGCGTGCGAATCGATCATCGTGCCATCGTCCACGTATGCGCCTGCGTTGACGTACATGGGCGGCATGCAAGTGACGTTTTTTCCGATGTAGCAGGCGTCGCGAATCGATGAGCCGCCCGGAACCACGCGGATGTTCCGCCCCTCCGGCAATCGCTTCAAGGGGTAAGTATGTTTGTCGCGAAATTGAAAATCCGCGGGTGGAAGCGAAACCACCTGCCCCAATCTGAACCCCAATAGGATTCCCTGCTTTACCCACGCATTCACGCGCCAGCCGGAAGGCGAATTCGCTTCCGGCTCCGCCGCGCGAATTTTGCCCTCGTTCAACGCGGCCTTGAATTCGTCGAAGACGTGGACGGCATCTTCGACAGGCTCGATCGGTTGCTTTGAATATAGCTCTTCGATTTGGGTTTGAAGGATCATTGATTTCACGCTCCGGTACAATCCCCGTTGCGCCGGAATGCAGTAATCGCAAGGCTCAGCAGTGAAACTTTATAAAACAGAACGAGCAGAGTCAATGGACCTGCGCCGCGCGCCCGTCTTTCCGCAGGCATAGGGCTCCCACCTTTCGACGCTACTGGTGAGAGGGCCGTGGAGAGATTTTAATGGGAGCTTCGGCTGTTCGCCAAGGCGGGCCGGCGAAAGCTGCGCTCGCTCCGTCTTGAAAAGGGAATCCAACTGAAGGAAGGAATCAGGCGGTTGTAAGGGCCGAAGGATTTCACAACCAGCAAAGCGTAGGAAATGGCAATCTTGAAGCGCACCGTTAGCCACAGGATTTTCCAACTGCCGGCCGAATCTGTCTCCGGCGTCTCGCCCGCAGAAAATTCCGGGGTACGCACCAAAGCGTCGAAGGATGCCTGCAAGGTTTCCAGCCAGTAAATCGCCAGGCGCTTGCGTTCCACAGTCAGGGTCCTCGCCAGATTCGGCAGGTTTAGTTCCTCTACTAACCAACGCTCGTCAGACGGATCAAAAAGGCGTTCCGAGAGTTGCAGCCAGCCCCCCTTGGCGATGCCGGGGACCGTATCCTTTTTGGAAATGCTTTCCTCAGAGGATTGGAACCTGTTCCTTCGAGACAGTGCCCAAACCGCAAGGAGGAATGCAACGGGAATAGAAGCGTAAAAAAGCATCATTTGCGCAGAATCTTTGACAAAGCGCTGTCAAAACGCGTTAATTCCAGAGCCACAGCCCGCGCGTCGTTTCCAGGGGTCACAGACACAGCTTGCAAATTTGCAATCGGTACGGGGTTCCACAGAGATACCGTCCAAACCAAAACGCAAAATGCGGAAGCGAGCGGAGTCATCACCCAGAACACCGGCTTGAACAAGGGCAGACTGAGCACTCCGCTCATAGCCATTACGGCAACATTCAACGCGATGTAGATCGAGAAACCCACCATGAGTCCCCCGGCATATCTTCCCCACTGGGTATCAAAATGCCGTGCCATATAAAATAGCACAACAAGGATGATTGCCTTGGTGACAGAAGTCCGCAGCGCGAAATCGGAAAGCGCGCCGCTCCTTCCGCTAGATCCTAGGATCGTCGGCAAAACGTAGAGAAGGCCAAGTGTTACCGAAATAAGGACCGTAAGAGTCCGGCCGAGGTTACGGATCATAATGAAGGGTTTAAAGATATGATCAGAAATCTCGACCAGGACCGCGAACTCCGCCAGGGCATTGATCAGATAGTTTATCCAAAAAGCGCGGTAATAGAGTCGCCGGTCAAGCAGATAAATTGCATAGATGACTGACGCTGCCAGGAAGGCGTAGCTGATGTAAGAATAAAATAGCGGAAATATCTTAAAGATCCTCGTGAAGGCGCCCCTCAGCACGAGGGCTCCAAACGTGAGGAAAGAGCACAAACTCAGGACGATTCCAAAAATGTACATAGTTCCGACCGGGATGGGCTGGCAGGGCCGTGGCCATGCACGCCCATCCCCGGCCGAAGAACTACTGGGCATCTGGGGGTGGCCACGGACCCGGCGGAATCCCGCCACCTTCCGGCTTCCGACTGAAAGATAGCATAGTCGTTACCTCCTTTCCAGCGCAATTATCTGCACAAAGGTACTAAGTGGATTTAGTACAAACATCAATTCAAGGATGCTTAATTTCCCCATTGACGGGACGTATGTTCTAATCGCGGCCGCAACTACTTAGAGAGGGTGGCGATCGGCCGGAACGATTTAAGAATGAAACTGAAGCGCAAAGGGGCGGGGCGCATCGCCCAGAAAGTCCCAGGCAAACCGCCTTAGCCTTTTACAATCATAATGTTGTAAGAAAGCCTGGAGGACCGGGGGCGAACCTTGCGAAGCGGCGCCTCGCCCCTCTGTGCGCAAACGGGATTATTTATACGATACGCTAATGGCAAGAAGTATATGTACTAGTGAATTTTAACTTTATGGGTATTACTTCTCCGGGGGATAAAGTAAAATTTAAACGCATAGAATTATTGGCGGCACGTAAGGGTGTTCACCAAAATCCAAGATCCACAATTGTTCCTCGTGAATTGAACTTTGATTCACAACATAGTTCTCAACTTCACGTTCGGAAAATAAGATTCCGGGCTGCAGCGCGATTAATCGGATTCGGAAATCCTGGCGATGCTGGCACCCACCTGAGTGAGCTTTTCCTCGATGCGCTCGTACCCGCGGTCGATGTGATAAACGCGGTCAATCACGGTTTCGCCTTCCGCCACGAGTCCAGCAAGGACAAGCGAAGCGCTGGCGCGAAGATCAGAGGCCTGAATATTCGCGCCGCTCAGCGGCGTCTTGCCGCGCACCACGGCGCGCCGCCCGTTCACCGTGATGTCCGCCCCCATGCGCGCCAATTCCAATGCGTGCATGAAGCGATTTTCAAAAATCGTTTCTGTAATGACCGAAGAACCTTCCGCTTGCGTCATCAGCGTCATGAACTGGGCCTGCATGTCTGTGGGGAATCCGGGATATTCCTGCGTAGTCACATCCAGGGCTCGCAACTTGGCGCCGGCCATAACCGTAAGCGTTTGTGGGTCGTCCACGCCGCGAACAACCTTGACGCCGGCCATCTCCAAATCGGCAAGAACCGATGCAAGGTGCTCGGGATCGCATTGGCTGACCGTGAGTTCGCCGCCCGTGATCGCTCCGGCAGCGAGGAAGGTGCCGGCTTCAATCCGGTCAGCAATGATCGAATGCTCAGCGCCGTGCAATTTGCCGGTGCCGCGGACGCGGATGTTAGGCGTGCCCGCGCCTTCGATATCCGCGCCCATCTTGTTGAGCAAATCCGCGAGGTCCTGCACCTCAGGCTCGCGCGCCGCGTTTTGGAGAACCGTGACACCGGTCGCCAGCGTCGCCGCCATCATGAGGTTTTCGGTCCCGGTCACGGTAATCGTATCGAAGTAGTATTCCGTCCCCTTCAGGCCGTTGGCTCGAACGTCTGCATAGCCGTGATCAAAATTGATGGTGGCGCCCAATTTTTCAAGACCCTTGATATGCAGGTTGATAGGGCGAACGCCGATGGCGCAACCACCGGGCAAGGAGACTTTCGCCTGCCCGAAGCGCGCGACTAGCGGCCCCAAAACCAGCACCGAAGCTCGCATCTGTTTGACCAGCTCATATGGCGCCACGGGATTGAGCAGTTGGCGGGCTTCAATCTCCACGCGATTCCCGCGAGGTTCGTGCGTGACCGAGGAATCAACGCCCAGGTCCTCCAGCAGGCTGCGCATGGTGCTGAGGTCCCGCACGCGCGGAACATTGTGCAGGATGACGCGCTGGTCCGTAAGCAGTGAAGCCGCCAACGCCGGCAGCGCCGCATTCTTGGCCCCACTGATCACCACACGGCCGTGCAAAGGCCGCCCGCCGGTTATCAGAAATTTATCCATAAATAGCCTGAATCAGCGGCTCCTCTGTCCCATCGCCTGGCGCAAAACCTGGGCCACGTTTGCTCCCTTTCGAAGCCTTCGCTCCGCTTCAAGTCGAGAGATTTTTTCGACCCTCATCAATAATGCCACGGGAAGCTTGCGCCCTGACGCCTTCAGGATCTTCGTCGCTACAGCCATAGTGCAGCCGGTAAGTTCGCTCAAAATTCTTGCGCCCCGCTTCCACAGCTTTTGGTTTGCCAGTTGAACGTTAATCATGCGGTTGGAAAGCACTCGGCCCAACCGCACCATGGAGGCCGTCGAGAGCATGCTGAGCACAAGCTTCTGAGCAGTTCCGGCCTTCATGCGACTCGAGCCCGCAACCACCTCCGGCCCCACCACAGGAATGATGTTGACGTCGGCAAGAGGCTTCAGAGGCGCCGCCGGGTTGCAAGTCAGGCCCACTACCTTTGCGCCGATACTGCGTGCCCAACGCATTCCACCCAAAACGTATGGCGCACCACCGCTCACAGAGATTCCCACCAGCAGGTCGCGGCGCGAAAAATGGATCTTCCTCAAGTCGCGAACCGCCTGACGAGGATTATCCTCCACTCCTTCCAAAGAATGGGTGAGAGAGCGTGGAGCGCCGGCCAGAACTCCAACAACGCTTTCGGTTCCGAAAGTAGGCAAGCACTCCGATGCGTCCAGCACTCCCAGCCGCCCGCTCGTGCCGGCGCCGAGGTAGACCATTCGCCCGCCGCTGCGGATTGCCTCCACCGCCAGGTCCACAGCGCGCGCAATTTGCGGCAGGGTCTTGCGGACTGCCGGCGCCACGCGCTGGTCCTCTCGATTGATGATTCGCAGGATAGCCTGTGTGGACCGGGTATCGAGTGCCGCTGCCGAAGGATTCGTTTGCTCGGTGACGCGTTCACCAGGTTGGCGATGGAGAGATTTGCGGTTTGCGATTTCGAGACCTCCTCGGGCTTACAGTTCCTTCCCCGAAAGAGTTTCCCAGCCACGGCGGGACAAGTCCCAGTAAATGATGTACCCGGAAGCTGCGGCGATGGCCATGAAAACGAGTCCGGTGCCCATGGCGCCCAAAATAATTTTCCCGATAGCAAACAACACCATGTACACCATCAGGCAGCCCAACCCCCAATCCATCAAATTATACCAGCCATCCTCCGTGGGAGTGATTTCCGGCGCGAGCGCGGCAATGTGCTTCCATCCGGTGACGCCCGGCCGAACGCGGCGGTAAAATTCCACCAGTTTCGATTGCGGTTCGGGCTGCGTAAGCAATGTGACGGCGACCCACACCACCGTTGTGATGATGACGGTCAACACCAGGTTTTTGGCGAATTGATTGGGGTCGGATTCCGGGAAGGGGCTGGCAAACTTCAGCACGACGGAAACCACTGCCGCGGTGGCCATGGATGAAATCTCCGACCAGGCGTTAACGCGCCACCAATACCAGCGCAGCAGATAAACCGCTCCCGTGCCCGCGCCGATGTTCACCACCATGTCCCACCCGCCGGCAACCGTATGCATGATGTAGGAAACCGCCGCGCTCAGCACCATCAAACCCATGGTTGAAATCTTGGAGATGGTGACGTAATGGGCGTCGGATCCGCTGCGCTTGACGAAGCGGCGATAGAAATCATTTACCAGGTAGGAGGAGCCCCAGTTCAATTGGGTGGCAATCGTAGACATGTACGCGGCGGCAAAGGCGGCGAGCATCAAGCCGCGAAAG
>JASHTZ010000507.1 GCA_030040295.1 Terriglobia bacterium
TTGTAACGCGGAGGTCTGCACCCGCGCTTTGTTTCGCGAGTTCGTGGCCACGGTTTATGCGTCGCGACCGTGGCCCATTTGACGGCCCAGTTTTAGAGGACATGCAGGATTCGGACAATCAGGTGAGAACCTGGGACACATGCCCGGTAATTACCTGCCAAAAAATGGAGAAGAGGGAGTTCTTACAGGGAAATTCAACTTTGCCTGCCTGGCGGCCCCGCAGCGTCTTCAGTGGCGTGAGTAATTGGAGTCAGCCAGCTTCCTCAGCCGCTCGCCGATCCGGTCCAGAATACTGTCATCGATCTTCTCGCAGACGTCCGCCGAGAGGCAATTCTTCGAGTCGAACTCGGCGTCGCGAACCGCTTGCTTGAAGAGCTTCGTGCGAGCGTCGTCCGCGGCCGCACAGACCATCACGAAAGTATCCCAATCATCTTCAGCGGAGCGGAGCACATCCTGAAGGACTTGGTTACCACCCTCGGCGCTGAGTTGTGGGTGGACTGCGGCGTAGGAAACATCAAATTCTGAGGCAACCTCCAACGCCAGAGAATTCATATCAGCGAAGCGGAATGGGTCAAGGCCCTTTCCATTGCAGATGAGTGTTTTGACCTTCATGAGATTCCTCCTTTGACCGCCCGCCACCCTTCCACCCCTTAGAACCCTTTAAGACCTTTCAAGTTGCACCCGCCTTCACCTCGCCCGAATTACCTGCATGCGGATTGCCATAACTCGCGGCAAAGGGTCCGGGCAATCCTCCTGAAATCAGTGATATAAGACCACTTAGCTGGGTCTAAAGCCATAGTCAGACCGTACTTGTCAGTAATAAGTACCTTTGGACTAGTCGAAAAATGTCACTTAACTGACACCCTACTGGATGCATGCAAACCGTTTGCATTGCTGTAGCGGCGTGCCATGAGCGCCCAATCACCTAACGCAACGCTTGCCAAGCGGGTCGATAGGGCAGTATGCTTCGGTAGTTTGTTTCGGGCGTCAGACCCAGACGGATGCCAGGACCGCTTGCAGGGGAGCAATTGCTTCCGAGGCCCGCAACCGGTAAAATGAAGCAAGTAACATGCCTGCGAGCTGAGGCAAAGCCCGCTGTTGCGCCGGGGCGACCCATCGCTAGAGAAAGTTTCGGCTCCTGACGGCAGATTACGGAGCGGCCGATTGAGGAATCGCGGTCGTATATGGATAAACACCCGTTTTCAAAACCGACCGACACGCAGGATGCGCTCGCCAGTCGCAGGCGGAGCACGCGAATTGAATTCACCACTACCGTGCTGCTTTCCGGCAAGGACGCCGGCGGAACCCCCTTTCGCGAATTTACTCAAACCATCACGGTGAACCTGCATGGCTGCAAGGTCCGCACCTCGTACCGGATCATCGTGGGCATGCTCGTCAATGTTGAGTGCCCCAAAGCCGGAACGTCGGGCAAGGGCGTCTGCGTGCGCGTTTGGGATCCAGTTCCTGGAGCGGCCGGTCACGAAATTGCCGTGCAGCTCATCAAACCACAGAATCTCTGGGGCGTGCCCAACCCGCCGGCGGACTGGGAAATGGTCGCCAAAACCATGGTGCAGGGGCGCACGCAGACGGAAATTCCCGTACCGGTGCTGCCCACGGCCACACCTTCCACGACCGGGCCGCGCAGGACCACGGTGATCATTCCCTCACCGCTGTCCTCCCCCTCCCCGCTGCCCTCAGGGACGCCCACGCGCCAAATGCCTTCGCTTGCCTCGCGCCTTGCGGCGGGGATTTCGCACTCTGCCCCCCACGCGGCAATTCCTCCCCCTCCCACGGCGCCTCCTGCGCCCGCCCCCGTGGCAACTCCGGTAGAAGTTCCGCCGCCCGCTCCGGTGGCAACTTCCGCACCACCACCCGCGGCGGCCCCTTCGGCAGTCACACAGACGCGCCAGTTCCCTGCCGCTCCATCACCCGCAGCGGCTGCCGACCCGCGGCTCGCCGATCTCGAACGCCGCGCCACCCAATTGGTGGGCTCGGTTCTCGACATCATGCGCGGCCAGGCGGAGGAGCTGACACGCAACATCCTGGAGGAATTTCGCCAACAGGTCCAAGCCCTCATTGTGGATAGCGAGGAGCGCCTGCGCCAGGGCTTCCAATCGGTGTATAAGGAATCCGCGTCTTCGCTCGTCAATTTGCGCGGCGACCTCCTCCAGCAGATGCAGTCGCGCGGAACACAGATGATTCGCACCTCGGAAGAAACTTTGCGCACGCGCCTGCGTGAACAGTTGACCGTCGAGCAAGCCCCCGACCCCCAAACGCCTCCCGCCAAGGTTACGGAAAAATAGCCGGACACGGTTTCTTCTCTCATCTGCTTCCCTCGACAGCGTAAGTCCCCAAGCGCGGGCGTTCCCGCTCTGTAGCGCGGGTGTCCCCACCCGCGACATTTCCGCGGCTGGGGACAGCCGCGCTACAGCTCCTGGCACTGCTCATCAGCAGGATGCCCATGCCACAATGGCTCCCACAGAAAACTTGCCGCAATCCTCCGGCGGTTGAATCTTCGCAACCATGTGCGGCGCGAGGTTTGGTATAATCGAGGTGTTGCGGGGAACCGCCGCCCTTAATTCGCTCTCGAGTGCCCGAAAGGTCTGAGCGGAGATCGGAACGAAGTGAGCATGCCTCCTTCCAGGTATTTCTCCCGCAAGGCCGGCGCATCAAAAAACCTGATGGCTCGAGCGTTGTGGCCCGCCATACAGGCGCGCGGCTGAAGGAAGGTTCCAAACCACGACGAATCCCGAAAGGAGACCCAAGAGGAACACGATGGCAACCACTCACGTTGAGCCGCAAGCAGACTCGTCGCCTGCGGGTCAGCAGCAAATCATCAACGACCTGAGCATCCAGGTGGCGACGGTCAACGGCTCGGGCAGTCAGACGGCAAACCTGGTTTTGCTTCGCGCCATTTTTCAGATGGGCATTCCGGTATCCGGCAAGAACCTCTTCCCCTCCAACATTGCAGGCCTTCCCACCTGGTTCACCATCCGGGCTTCCCAGCGCGGCTTCATCGCCCGCCGGCGCGACAGCGAATACATGGTGGCGATGAACCCCGAAACCGCGGAAGAAGACGTGAAGACGCTCAAGCCCGGCGCCGCATGCGTTTACGACGAGCGGCTGGACCTGAAGCGCCTGCGCGACGACGTGATTTTCTATCCCGTGCCCTTTGATCAGTTGGTCACGCCCGTTTGCCCGGACGCGCGCCTGCGCAAGCTTGTGCGCAACATGATCTATGACGGCATTCTGGCCAAGCTGCTGGGTATCGAGATGGAGGAAATCCACAAAGCGCTCCAGAAGCAGTTCCGGAAGAAAGCCAAGGCCGCCGACTTGAACTGGAACGCCGCGAGCGTGGGCTACGAGTACGCCGATAAGAACCTGGTGAAGGCGGACCCCTACAAGCTCGATCGCATGAACGCGACGGCGGGCAAAATTCTGATTGAGGGCAACGCCGCCACCGCCCTGGGCGCCATGTTCGCGGGCGTCACGGTGGTCACCTGGTACCCCATCACGCCTTCTTCCTCCGTCTGCGAGACCCTGACCGAATACATGAAGCGCTTCCGCATCGACAAGGAAACCGGCAAGGCCACTTTTGCCATCGTGCAGGCTGAAGATGAATTGGCCGCGTTGGGCATGGCGCTGGGAGCCGGCTGGGCCGGGGCGCGCTCCATGACTTCCACCGCCGGACCGGGCATTTCGCTGATGGCGGAGTTCGTCGGCTTCGGTTATTACGTGGAAATTCCCGCCGTGATTTTCGATATTCAGCGCGTCGGACCTTCCACGGGCCTGCCCACGCGGACCGCACAGGGAGACATTATCTCCACCGCCTTGCTTTCGCACGGCGACACCATGCACCCCATGTACCTGCCGTGCTCGGTGAGCGAATGCTTCGACATGGCGATTGACGCCTTTGACCTGGCGGAGGACTTGCAGACGCCGGTGTTCGTGATGAGCGACCTGGATTTGGGGATGAACACCTGGATGTCCGAACCGTTCACTTACCCGACCAAGCCCATCTCGCGCGGCAAAGTCCTGAGCGCGGAACAAGTGCGTGAAATGGGCGGGTTCCAGCGCTACAAGGACGTGGATGGCGACGGCATTGGCTATCGCACGCTGCCCGGAACTCCCGACCGCCTGTGCGGCTGGTTCGCGCGCGGCAGCGGACACAACGAAAAGGCCATCTACAGCGAGCGGCCGGACGTCTATGTGAACAACATGGACCGCCTGACGCACAAGTTTGAAACCGCGCGCACCAAGATGCCCGGGCCCGTCAACGTGGACGCGGCCAAACCCGAAGTGGGCATCATCGCCTACGGCACCAGCCACTGGGCGATTGAAGAAAGCCTGGGCCAGTTGCTCCGCGAGCACGATATCGACGCCGGTTATTGCCGCCTCCGCGCGTTTCCCTTTAGCCGCGAGGTTCACGACTTTATCAACCGCTATCAGCGCGTTTACGTGGTTGACCAGAACCGTGACGCGCAGATGCTCGGCCTGCTGCGCCTGGAGTGCAGCGCGGAAGAGATTGCCAAGCTCCGCAGCGTGCGTCACTACGACGGCCTGCCCGTTGACGCGCGCAGCGTG
>JASHTZ010000508.1 GCA_030040295.1 Terriglobia bacterium
TTGCATTTCATGACCCTGCTGGAGACGAAATTCGACCTCCTCGGAAACTTCCGATTGAACGTGATGATGCTCCATGCCGGGGTGCCCTTCCATGTGCCGCCACCCAAAACCTTACTTGAACACGCACTTCGAATCTTCGTCAGGGAGGTGGAGAGCCACTCTTACGGGCGAAGGGCGTTTATTGTGTTCCTTCCCACGGTAGCTTTGGCTGTGGTGCAAAGTTACCGGATGTTTCAAAAGCAGGCCATCGCCGGAGTGCGGGTGGTGGTGCGCAGACTTTTCCCCCTGGCTTTCCTGGCGTTTGCATGCACCTTTGCCCTGTGGGGAATTGTCCAATTTATCTTCGCCGCAGCGGGACATGCCAATTTGCCCATCCAAGTAACCCAAACTGCCATCGAATATCTCCTTGCCGACACTGGAAGCCAAAACATAGGAAAGCCGATGGAGCTTACCGCCAAGGATCTGGATAATGCTTATCCCCTTCCAAAGGATACTCTGGAATTGCTTCACAACGCCCGGATTACGCTCGTTCCTGATGGCCCAACAGGTAGGAGTTACCGCTGGCGCATCAAGGGGCCGCCGATAGCCGAGTGGTTTTACCATGCGACGATTCATCTGGAAGACGGCACGGATTTGAAATTGTCCGTTGAACGGAGCCAGTGGGGAAAGCCTAGCAACATGGTCTGGAACATCCGCATTCATTGGCCCGGCGCCGCCGAGGATGAGCCCTTGTGGGGTCAGTAAGACGCTGCAAGATTTCTTGCGGGGCGGTTGGAGCTGGATCGGAAAAAACAAAATCGGGCTCACCACGAAGCGCACAGAGGAACACAGAGAAAATCTTTCTCTGTGCTTCTCCGTGTTCTCTGTGGTGAAAGCTGCATTTCTCTATGGCCCAAGCAACAGCTTGGACTGAAATTGCAACCAACTCGTGGACCGGTGGAGTATCTTGTAATCGATCACATTGAACGCCCGACGGAGAATTGAATTCTAGCGGCCTACTGCAACGTCTCGGTTTGAAATTGCAACCAACTGGTGGGCAGTCTAGGCGTGTAGTCGGTAGAGCTAAAGGCCTGAACCACAGAATGCGCAGAGGCACACGGAGACACCCTCCTCGGCGCTTCTCGGCGCTTCTCAGTGTTTCTCCGTGATCCCCCGTGGTGAAAGCCCTTCTAAAACCCATGAACCACTTGCCCCGCAAGCCAGCTCATCTCAAAATACGCCTGCTCGCGACCCTCGGCGGCATCGCGGTAAACATTATTCTTGTCCTCGCGCTCGCGCTGGTTGTCTCCACACCTATCCGCGCTCAATCACCGCCCGACTCTCTGCCCTCATTTGAGGTGGTCTCTATCAAGCCCAACCACTCCGAAGGCAACTCCATGCACCAAGTCACGGCGAGCGGGTTCAAGATGATTAACCTGAACACGCGCTTCCTGATCGAATTCGCCTACGGGCAGAGCTCCGTGCCGCCCTATGACGCTTTGCGACCCAGCCAATTGGTGGGCGGACCCTCGTGGATTAGAACCGAGCAATTTGACGTGGACGCGAAAGTTGACGATGCGCTGGCCGAGAAGTTTCAGAAGGCTGACAATACCTCCTCCCCCATCCCCAGCCCGGACGCCTTGCACGAGATTCAATTGATGATGCAGTCGCTGCTGAAGGATCGCTTCAAGCTCCAGGTTCACCGCGAAATGCGCAAGGGCACGGTGCTTGCCCTGGAGGTTGCCAAGGGCGGGCCTAAATTCCTGAATACGAAATTCGATGTGCCCGACTACGCGGCAATCTACGCGGCGCACCAGAAAAACCCCGATCAGCCTCTGCCCAAACTCTCTCCCCCGCCGCCTTGCGGGGCGGGCATGATGTGCATGTGGCGGCATGAATCGATGACCCAGCTCGCCTACTTTCTTTGGGATATGGGCGATCATCACATCGTGCCGGAAATTGAGCGGCCGGTGATCGACGAGACAGGCCTGAAGGGCGACTATTACATTCAGCTTCAGTGGGCGCGGCCGGCCGTGCTGCCGGGGGCGGGTTTATTGGGATCTGACGCCGGCAATTCCCCGCCCGGCGGCGCGGCCGCAGAATCAACCGGACCGTCAATCTTTACAGCGCTTGAGGAACAATTGGGGCTGAAGTTGCAGGGCACGAAAGGGCCCGTAGAATACGTTGTGGTGGATCACATCGAGCACCCGACGGAGAATTGACATGGCATGAGTACGGCAGTCGTAGGGGCATCCCTTGTGGGTGCCCTCGCGCCGGCATGGCCCACGTAAAGGGCAGGCACGACCCGTCGCCCGAAGGCAGCTATGGGCCGCAGGGTGAGGCCTGCCCCTACAGGAGTCGATTTATGACCAAGCTCAGTCTAATCGCCTTGCTGGCGCTGGTGATGGTAACCATCCACGCCTTCGCGCAACAGCCTGCGCAACCGTCCGCGCAGCAGCCAGAGCACATCATCGCGGATGTTCATCCGAGCACGACGGCGCGGATGTATGCCTGGACTTCGGGCGGCGTCATTTCGGACGGACGATACGCGATTCGGGACGCCGGCATGCTGAAGCTCATCAAGGAGGCATACGGCGTTAATCAGGACGATATCGCCGGCGGTCCCGGTTGGATCAGTTACGACATGTTTGACGTTGTCTTCAAGGTGCCGGAGGGCACAACGCCAGAGACCGTCAGGCCGATTCTGCAATCCGTTTTGGCCGACCGATTTGGTCTGGTCGTCCACCGTGATACGCGGCCCATTCCGATGTGGGTACTCACCGTAGACAAGGGAGGCCCGAAGCTCAGGCCATCCAGTGGAACAGGGGAGTCGGGTTGCAAGACGGTGCAGACACCGTTTGGAGGCCGGCCGCCCGGTCCCGGCCCGTTCCCCAACTACAAAATCGCCTGCCGCAACGTAACCATGGCAGCTTTCGCGGATACCGTGAACGAAATGGCCCGCGATTACCTGAACCCCGAGATCGATTCGAGCCACAAAATCATGGATTCGACCAACCTCAAGGGCTCGTGGGACTTCGATTTGGAATGGCACGGCCGCAACATTCCAAGCGCAAGCCCCATTACAATTTTCGACGCCCTCAAGAGTCAGTTGGGCCTGAAGCTGGAACAACAAAACTTCCCCATGCCCGTGCTAGTGGTTGACAAGGTGAATCGCACGCCGACGGACAACCCGCCGGCGGTGGCAATAATGCTCGCCATTCCGCCGCCGCGTTTTGAAGTTGCGTCCGTCAAGCCAGCGGACCCGAGCAAGCCTAGATTCATGGGAATAGGGTATGCCGGCGGGAGCGAGGTGCACATGGGGGGGCACGCTGCGGTCCCTGATCGGCCTGGCGTACCAGGTTCCTTTCAGGTCTGAGGGCGATCTGGTGGTGGGCTTGCCGAAGTCCGCCGATTCCCAGCGCTGGGACATCGTGGCGAAGCTGCCGAGCACGGGTGAGGGCGCTCCCAACACTGCCGGCGGGGGCAGGCCGAGGCCGCCTGCGTTGAGCGTCGGCATGGAAATGCTGCGCGGGTTGCTGATCGATCAATTCGAACTGAAAGCGCACACGGAGAATCGGGACGTGACCGTGTGGGCCCTCACGCTGCGCAATGGCGCGCCGAAGATGAAGGCGGCGGATGATTCTGAGCGTACAGTCTGCAAGGCGGATTTTGCGGCTCCCACCTTTGGGAACATCGGCCACATGGTCCGATGCACGAACGTAACGATGGGCCAACTCATGGATTATCTAAGACAAATGGCCGGCAGCTCTTTCGATCATCCCCTCTATGACGCCACGGGCCTGAAGGGCGGATGGGATTTTCTGCTCGGATGGACTCCGACAAATGCCCTGCAGAGTCCGCCACCCAATGCGGACCAGCCGGCGGGACCCGCAATAGCTGCCGACCCCGGCGACGTGCCCATCTTCGACGCCGTCGAGCGGGAGATTAACCTGAAATTCGTCAGGGAAAAGCAGTCCATTCCCGTCATCGTGGTGGATCACGTGGATGAAACGCCGATTCAGTAGCCGCGACCAGAGAGGGTGAAGGCTGCAACAAAAAGCCTGAAGCACAGAGTGCACAGATGCACACTGAGATAAGCCTTCTTTGTGCCTCTCTGGGCTTCTCTGTGATCTCTGTGGTGAAAGCTCTTCTAAAGTCCATGAACCATTTATCCCGCAAACCCGCTCTTGTAATAGGCCTGCCGCTCGCGGCCTTCAGCCTTATGGCTGTGAAACTGGATGCCGCGCCGCCGGTTCGCGGGCCTGCAACGGAGGCTGCCGGGACTTCCGCGCCCTCATTTGAAGTGGTTTCAATCAAACTTTGCAAGGAGCGCATGCCCTTGGCGGGAATTCACCTTTTCAATGGTCGCTTCAATGCCACAAGCTCCGCGCTGGGGCTGATTCTGTGG
>JASHTZ010000509.1 GCA_030040295.1 Terriglobia bacterium
TTCTCAGTATGAGATTAACCATAGTCATGCCCGGCCCGATCTTCCGCACCCTGAAGCGCCTCGCCACCGATCGCGGGGAGTCTGTATCGACTTTTGCCACAGAATGTCTGCTGCTGGGCCTCGCTGAAAGCCGCAAACCCAAGCGGCCCTTTCGGCTGCCCAGCTTCGAGCAGGCCGCCTTTTAGTTGACGTCGCCAATCGTGATGCACTCTACGAGGTGTTGGACAGCGAGGAACGCCTGTCACTATGTCGTCCGGCGAGTGAATCCTTCTGCGATCGGTTGTAGCGGCGGTCTCCGACCGCCGTCGTCGATCGTCCTGCGACCCAAAGCCGTCTTCGGGCGACGGGTCGGAGGTCGACGCTACAATTCTCGGCGCTCCGCATTATTGCTTTCATCTTTCTGCCTGCTGCTTACTTCCCGCTCTCGGTAAGCGCTTCCTACCGCCGCACCGGCCTCACGGCGCGCAATTCCGCGGCTTTTTCTTCCGCCAGTGAATCGTTCAAGAATGCCCCCGAGCCGGTTTCCACGCTCGCCAGGTATTTTAGCTTTTCCTTGCTGCGATGGGGCGGGTAAAACTCAATGTGAAAATGGAAAAAGGGATAACGACCGCTCGCGGGCGCCTGGTGCAGCAGCATCATGTAGGGAAAAGACATCTGATAGAGATTGTCGTACTTCAGTGTGACCCACTTCAGGATTTCCGCGAGCCCGCGCTCCTCTGCGGGACGAAAATCCTCGAGCGTCCCCAGGTGGCGGCGCGAGAAAATGTGGACTTCATAAGGCCAGCGCGCATAAAAGGGAATAAACGCCGTGAACACAGCGTTTTCAGCAATGATGCGCCGGCCGTCGCGCCGCTCCTTCTTCAGAATGTCGCAAAACAGGCAGCGCCGGTGCCGGCGGCGATGGGCGCGCGCTGCCACCAACTCCCGTTCGAGGCGCGGCGGGATGAAAGGGAATGAGTAAATCTGCCCATGCGGATGAGGCATGGTGACGCCGATCACCGCGCCCTTATTCTCAAAAATCAAAACGTACTTGATCCCCGGCAATGCCTTGAGCTCCCGGAAGCGGCTGCGCCACAAACGCACCAGCTTGACGAGGTGCCCCACAGGAAGCTGCGGAAGCGAGGCATGATGATCGGAGCTGTAAAGCACCACATCACACTTGCCGCGGGAGGGGCGGACTTTGTAGAAATCATCGCCTTCGATCGCCGGCAGAGGCGGAGGGACCGTGAAGGCGGGAAAATCGTTGGGGTAAATGTGGACGTCATAATGCTCGGGCACGCGCCCGGAGCCGGGACAGAACGGACACCAATCCTGCGGCATCTGTGGCCGCCCCTGGCGAAGTGAAGCGGTTGAAACCCATTCCAGAAGCGTGGGATTCCAGCGAAGTTCCGTCATGATCTTGTGCGGCGCGATGCCCGGAAGGCGAAAGCTGTCATCAAGAGGCCGAATACCAACATCGCCAACCCCCACCACAAATCAATGTTCACTCCCAGGGACTTTTCATTGAAAATGGCAAAGTCGGCCATCGCCCCATAGACGAGCAGTATGACGCCGTAAATCGAAAAAATAATTCCAATCGGCCAACGAATATCAAGACCCATATTTTCCTCGCCGCTTGCGGTCAGGGACCGCGCCTGCGGATTTCCGATTCACTTACCGCCATCTCCTGCTCGATCTTTTACCAGAAGATGATGTTCAAAACCGTGCACAGCCCCAGGATGCCCAACGCCAGGATTCCGGGCCGCTGGTACCAGGGAAGGTGCGACGTCTTGGGCCTGGGGGTCAGGGAATAGACCAGGCCTACCAACTCGTCTTCTTTACGCGGCTTGGTAATGAAGCTCACCGCCACCGTAACGCCAAAGCACGCCGCGAACGCGTAGATGGCTTGATAGAAATTTGCCGTCATGGCGCTGGGATAGTTGATGTAGTGAAAGTGGTAGAGCAGATAGTGCGTTGCGGCGGCCAGAATGCCGCAGAGCAATCCCCAGAATCCCGAGTGCGCAGTGGCGCGCTTCCAAAACATACCCAGCAGAAATGTGCCAAAGAGCGGCGCATTGAAAAATGCAAAGAGAAGCTGGAGATAATCCATCAGGTTATTGAACCTCAGGACGATGAAGGCGGTCAGGATTCCTACGATCACGGCAAACATCGTGGCTGCTCGTCCCATGTTGACGTAGTGCCGGTCATCCTTTCCGGGATTGATGTGGGTTTGGTAGATGTCAAACGTCCACACGGTATTGAAAGCGGTCACGTTGCCGGCCATTCCCGACATGAAGCTGGCCAGCAGCGCAGTCAAGCCGATGCCCAGTAATCCCGAGGGATAGACGCGGCCCAGCAGAGCGGGCAGGGCGTTATCATAACGTCCGTCCATCAGCAGCTTGGTGGTGGGGTCCAGCGAGATTGCCACCAATCCCGGCAAAACCACCAACAACGGGAAAAACATTTTGGGAATCGCAGCGATGAGGGGTGTTCGCTCCGCCGCCGGCATGTCTTTGGCCGCCAGACCTCGCTGGATCACCAGAAAATCCGTGCACCAGTAGCCGAACGAGAGCACAAAGCCCAGGCCGAAGATCGTTCCGAACCAGTCAACGCCCAGAGGATTTTCCGAGGCGTGCCAGATGTTCGCCCACGTGTGGGCGAAGCCGGGAGTGGGCAAGGCGGCAAGCTTGGCGTTCAATCCCGCGAATCCGCCCACGGCTTTTAAGCCGAGAATGGCCAGCGGCAGGAAGCCGAAGACAATCAGAAAGAATTGCAGCACTTCGTTGTAGATCGATGAAGTAAGCCCGCCAAGATAAATGTAGATGGCCACCACCACGGCGGACGCCACGACGCTGGCGTCAAACCGCCAGTGCAGCAGGCGCTGAAAGAGAATGGCCATTGCGTAGAGGTCCACTCCCG
>JASHTZ010000510.1 GCA_030040295.1 Terriglobia bacterium
GCTGATTTCCCGGACTCAGTTGCGGTCCCGAAGTTTGCCTCCCAGCGCTGCAAAATCCATGCTGGAAAAGCGCGGCGGACACTCTCGAGATTGTCGGCCGAGAGATCCTTAAAGTTGCGGCCTGTCAATCGTTGGTCCGGCGGTCGGCATTTTCTGAGCACCGCATTCACCAACCCCGCTGCCGAGCGCTTCCGCGCAGCTTTGGTCAGCTCCACGGCATCGTCTACAACGGCGCGCTTTGGAATCCTCTCCAGAAAGCGAATCTGATAAACCCCCATGCGGAGAGCCGTCCGCACTTCAGAATCGAATCGATCCACTTTCTTTCCTGAATGACTTTCGATTTGGAAGTCGAGTTCGCCCCGCCAGCGCAGCACCCCCATAACTATCTCGGTCGCCAGCCGCCGGTCCGCCTCCTTCAATTCCGAAACCTCATGGCGCTGCAACAGATCGACGGCAAAATCGCGGCCGGATTCAAGCCGCTGCAAGATCGAATAGGCCGTCATGCGGGCCGGAGAAATGGGCATGGAGAAAGGGTAAGGGCTAAAGCGTAAAGTTCAAAGGCCAAAGGGGAAACGCACCGGTTATACAAATTTCTCGCCCGCCGCGAGCTTCACCCCGTTGAGGAAATCACGCGCCGTCATTCTTTTGCGTCCTTCGAGTTGCACTTCGGTGAGCTCCAGCAGGCTTCCCCCGGCGCAGGCCACACGCAGTTTTCCGCGGGTTGCGACAATTGCTCCGTGTTCCAGAGGCATTTTCTCGCCCATGGCGGGGCGCGATGCGGCCCAGATGTTCAGCGTCTTGTCGCCAAATCGCGTGTAAGCCACAGGCCACGGCCGCAAACCGCGAATCCGGTTCCAAATCTCCACCGCGAGCCGACTCCACTCAATGCGCCCGTCTTCCTTTTTCAAAATGGGGGCGAGCGTGGCCTGCGTGTGGTCCTGAGGCTCCGCCGTCAGATCGCCGCGCTCGAGCCTTTGCAAGGTCTCGACCATCAGGTCCGCGCCCACATGGCTCAGCCGCGTGCTGAGCGTTTCCGTGGAGTCATCGTCATGAATTTCCACTTCGCGCTTCAAGAGGATGCCCCCCGTATCCAAGCCCGCGTCAATGCGCATGGTGGTGACGCCGGTCACGGCCTCTCCGCGCATCAGCGCCCACTGGATGGGCGCTGCGCCGCGATATTTGGGCAGAAGCGAAGCATGCAGATTGATGCAGCCGTGGCGCGGCAGGTCGATCATCCATTGCGGAAGTATGTGCCCGTAAGCCACCACCACAATCGCGTCCGGCTGCCGCTGCGAAAGGAATTCGACGACCGCGGGATCCCTCAATTTCGCCGGCTGGTGGATTTCCAGCCCTGACCGCAGCGCCGCTTGTTTCACGGGCGGCGGTTTCAACTCATACCCACGCCCGCTCGGCTCGTCGCGATTGGTGACAACAAGGCTGACTGTAAATTCTTGCGCGATGAGCTTTTCCAGGGTAGGAACAGCGAAGTCCGGAGTGCCACAGAAAATCAGATTCATGAATCCGTACAAGCTGGGCCAGTTATTATCGTCAGACGCCCAGGAGCAAGGCCCGGCTTTTACCCTTTAGCCTTTTCATCTTACCATTCACCTGCTTTAATCATCTTACGCACTTTGCGTTTGATCGACTCCCGTTTCAAACGTCCGACATGCGTGATGAAAAGCTTTCCGTTCAAGTGGTCGGTCTCGTGGCAAAAAGCGCGGGCGAGCAGGCCCTCTCCGCTCATGGTGAATTCCTTGCCTTGAGCATCCTGGGCGCGCACGGTGGCGCGCTCCGGGCGCGGAGTCTTGACGCGAAAATCCGGCAGGCTCAGGCAACCCTCTTCCTGCACAATTTCGCCCTCCATTGAAATGATGACGGGATTGGCGAGCACCAGCTTGGTCTTGGGATCCTCCCCCGAAGTGGTATCGATGACGCACAAGTGCAGGGAAATGCCGATTTGCGGCGCCGCGAGACCAACTCCATTCGCTGCGTACATGGTCTCAAACATGTCGGCGACGAGCTTCGCCAGGTTGCCGTCGAAATCCACGACGGGTTTCGCCTGTTTTTCCAGAACTTCCTTGCCGTATTTAACGATGGGATAGATCATCTTCGAATGCGCGGCTAAAACCTCCTCACCTGTTCCAAATATCCATCATAATTCCGGCGCGTCTCCTCCATCGAATCTCCCCCGAACTTCTCAAGCAGCGCGCGAGCCAGCACCAGCGCTACCATGGACTCCCCCACCACGCCGGCGGCGGGCAGCACGCAGATATCCGACCGCTCATACGCGGCCTTGACGGTCTCTTTGGTCTCAAAATCCACGGATTCAAGCGGGCGCCGCAAAGTGGAGATCGGCTTCAGGTAGCCGCGCACCACTAAATCCTGGCCATTGGTGATTCCACCTTCCAGGCCCCCGGCGCGATTGCTCTTGCGTGTGAAGCGTGCCTGGGCGCGATCGTAACCAATTTCATCGTGCACACTCGAGCCCATCGCCGCGGCGTTCGAAATGCCGCTGCCGATTTCCACCGCTTTGACGGCTTGAATCGACATCACCGCCTGGGCCAACTGACCGTCCAATCGCTCATCCCACTGCGCGCAGGATCCCAATCCCACCGGCAGGCCGCGTGCAATGACTTCAAACGTCCCGCCCACGGTGTCGCGGCTTTCCGTGGCCTGATCCACTACTTCTTTCATCCGGGCTTCCACTGCCGGGTCCACGCACGCCAGCATGATATCTTCACGGTCGCGCAGGGCGGCAGCGGCCTCAAAAGAAACCTGGTCGTCCGCCAGAGTCACTTCTCCGAGCGCCACGGTGTGGCTGGCGATTTCAATTCCAAAGCCTTTGAGGAGGATCTTGGCCAGAGCACCGGCGGCCACGCGCGCCGCCGTCTCGCGCGCGCTCGCACGCTCCAGCACGTAGCGCGCCTCGCGAAAATTGTATTTCAGGCACCCGGCCAGATCGGCGTGGCCGGGTCGCGGCGGGGAAAGCGGCTTGTACTTGGCGCGCGTCTCAGGATGATCCTCCACCGCCATCGCCTCTTTCCAGTTTTCCCAATCCCGATTCATCACCAGGATGGCGACGGGCGAGCCGATGGTTTGCCCGTGCCGGATGCCGGAGAGAAACTGCGCAGTGTCAGTTTCGATTTTCATGCGCCCGCCGCGACCGTAGCCGCCCTGCCGGCGCTTCAGCTCGCGATTCACATAGTCAAAATCGATTCGTAGCCCCGCGGGCAATCCCTCGAGGAGCGCCAACAATCCCTGACCATGCGACTCCCCAGCGGTTTGAAAACGCAGCATGTCTCTCCCTGGAAGGCATTCGTGAAAGGCGCCCTACGCTTGGGATTTTAGCGGAATCCGCGCGCCCGGTCAAAAATCCGGCGGCGGAGGAAGTGCCTCCGCCTGAATTTCGAGTGCTAAGCCCGTGCAACGCGGCTCGCCACAACTCGTTGTAGCGGCGCTCTATGAGCGTCGCCGGCGGTCGATAGACCGCCGCTACAGCCGGGCCGCCGCAACCCATCTCACCGCCCCGGGTTAAGATACGAAGGGTCCGGTAAAAAGCAATCCTTCCGGCTGAAATTTATGCGCATCCGCGTTCCTTCTCGACTATAATTTTGCGACTCTTGATTCCTATGCGCTATCTGCTGCTCAGTGACATTCATTCCAACCTGGAAGGGCTCTACACGTGTCTGGAACTTGCCGCCGGGAAATACGACCAGTCGGTTTGTCTGGGCGACCTTGTGGGATACGGCCCGAATCCCAACGAGGTGGTGGACAAAATTCGCAACCTCTGCAAGATGGTGATTCGCGGCAATCACGACAAGGCATGTTGCGGAATTGACGATGCCGCGGAATTCAATCCCTACGCCCGCATGGCGACGACCTGGACGCATCAAACCCTGACGGAGCGTAATTTGGATTACCTCCGCAAACTTCCCATGGGTCCGGCGGTGATGGATGGATTCATCATGGTCCACGGCTCACCCAACGATGAAGACGAATACATTCTTGGACCCGCGCAAGCCCTTCCCCTGCTGCGCGGCCCCCAGACGCAACTGGTGTGCTTCGGGCACACACACTTGCAAGGCGGCTTTACGCTGAATTCGGAGGGGCGCTTTCACTCCATCCACATTCCGCCCACCCCCAACGGGCTCACGCTCACCGTGCCGCTGGAGGATGGAACGCGTTACCTGATCAATCCCGGCTCGGTGGGCCAACCCCGCGACCGCGACTGGCGAGTGGGCTTCGCCATTCTCGACTTAGACAGGAAAGAAGTGGAGTACTACCGCACTCCCTACGAAGTGACCAAAACTCAGGCCAAAATGGAAAAGGCCGGCCTGCCCCTGCCGCTCTACCGCAGGTTGGAACTCGGGAGATAGCCTAAAACTCCAAATAGACTGCCTTCGCACTCGGCGGGGCCTGGTTCCAATCCACCGGCATGTGGTCAAACGATACCCGGAAGGCGCGCGTTCCACCCGGCTGCAAGGGCGTTGAAAGCGGATGGGCGTTTTCCCGCAGCACCACCTGATTCAGCGTGTCTACGAAATTCAATTCCACCTCAAGGCTGTGGACGGGCTTCGAGCCTTTATTGGTGACTCTGCCATCCAGATACGTCACGGTATCGCCGAGAAAGTTGGATGCCGCGCTCATTCGTAGATCAGAAAAGGCCAGGGAAGAAAGGTAGGCTTTCTGCTCAGCGCTCATCGGCGGCTGGGTTTCAAGGAAAGACGTGGGGCGGGTTGCGGAGCGGTGTTGTTCAACCACCCACACGGCGAGGAGCGCCGCAAGGACGGCAAGAACAATAACAATGATGATGGGAGTGGAAACACCGCGATCGTTCCGCGACATGGTCAGCCATTAAGTTCCGGCCACGGTCAGGCCCGAAATCAGCAGAGTGGGAGCGGCGATGGCGCTGCGAAATTCCAGGTCGTTGCCCACCATCTCGATGTGATTCAACATTTCCGGCAGGTTCCCCGCCACCGTGACTTCTTCCACGGGAAAAGCAAACTCACCGTCTTCAATCCACATTCCCGCGGCGCCGCGCGAGTAATCCCCGGTCACCACATTCACCCCGAAACCGATCAAATCGGTGACGTAGAAGCCCCGCTTCACGGATTTACGGATTTCCTCGGGAGTATGCGGGCCTGCGACCAGGTAGAAATTCTTCGGCCCCACGGACGGCGGGCCGGAGACGCCGCGTGAGGCGTTCCCAGTGGTGCGCATTCCCAGCTTGCGCGCCGTGTAGGCATTCAGCAGGTAATTGCTGAGCACGCCCTTTTCGATCACCGGCATGATGGATGCGGCCACTCCTTCGCCATCAAATGGCCGCGTTCCGAAGCCGCCCGGGCGCAACCCATCGTCAAGGATGGTCACCCTCTCGTTCGCCACCTTCTGGTTCAGTTTTCCGGTCAGGAACGACGCGCTGCGATAAATGGCGTCGCCGCGCACGGCTTCAAAGACGTGCCCGACGATGGTGGGTGCGGTTTCCGGATCGAAAATCACCGGCACCTGGCAGGTGGCCATTTTGCGCCCGCCCAGCTTGCGCAGCGTGCGCTCCGCAGCCTTGCGGCCCACCGATTCCGGACTTTCCAGATCGCTGCGACGGCGCGATACCGAATACCAGTAGTCGCGCTGCATCCCGCCATCCTCCGCCACCGGAGCCACGGAGCCCGCGCAATACGATGACCGGTAGCTGCCCACAAACCCGAGCGAATTCGCATAAGCCCTGCGGCCTACGCTCGCCTCAAAATACGCGCCCTCGGAATTCTTGATGCGCGGGTCGGCATCCAGCGCCGCCCGCTCCGCGCGCCGCGCGTAATCGATGCGCTCTTCCGTCGAAAGCCGGCCGACATCGTCGGAGTAAATTCCCATGTCGCCCGGGAAACTGCCCTGGAGCGAGCGGTCCGGCAGGCCGGCGGCGGGATCTTCGGAAGTCACGCGCGCCATGGCCAGCGTGCGCTGCACCAGCCGATCAAGGGAGGCCTGTGAAAAATCACTTGAGAACGACGAAGCGCTGCGCACACCGAGCAGAACTCGAAGTCCAAGCGCCTTGGACGCCGCTTCCTTCAGTTTTTCAATTTCGCCCAGGCGGAGCGCCGTGGAGAATTCGTCCACCTCGTGGACAGTGACATCGGCGGAAGTGGCCCCCGCCCGCATGGCGCGGCTGATAAGATCCGAGGCGATTTCCTCAAGCTGTTTTTCCATAAATGTGTAAGCCGGATGGCCAGGGGTTGTTTAGTCCTGAATCCGTAATCCTGGATTACGTAAACGACGTCGTCCCGCGCGGCGCCGTGCCGCCCACGGTCAGGCTGCTGACTTTGATGGTGGGGATGCCCACACCCACGGGCACGCTCTGGCCGTCTT
>JASHTZ010000048.1 GCA_030040295.1 Terriglobia bacterium
AGGTCGCCCTCGGGGTGCGCGATCTTCACCGTAGCGACTTCGAACTCCGCGCGCTGCGCGAGGCAAGGAACGCTCGACAGAACGAAAATCACCAAGGCGGATTTCCATGCGTTCATCACGTGGATTGACTGAGTTGCACGCCGCGCGTGGTGACGAAGTACTTCGCGAGCATGTTGGGGCGTTCCCAAGCAGGCAGGGATTTGGGCGATTGCAGGTACTTCAGGAATTCCTGAACCACCTGTGCGAAGTGCGCTTCGTGGCCCACACGGAATCGATCGGGGATGGCGATGTGCAGCTCATTGCCGGCGGGTTCCACGGCGATTCCGGGGTAAACACTCAGAAGGCTCTCGATGCGCGCGCGCACTGCGGCGGCGATCGCACTCCGATTCTCCGCACCGATTCCGTTGACGAACAGCTCCGGAACATATTTCTCGCGTTCTGTCTGTCGAACCTCAACACTCGCGCGCGTTCCACGGTAAATGGCGTGGTGGAAGTCCACGCCCGCAGGCGATTCCCGATTCCAAATTGCCTTCAGGCGCACCTGCACGCCGCGAACCTGATAGTCCACCTGATTGTTGCAGTAGTAATCGAAGCGGTCGCCGTGGACGTAAGGCGAGAGCTCGGAGGGAAACGCCGCCGCGCCCGTGACCTGCTGGAATTGCGCCAGAGTAATGGCGGTGGGCCAGCGTTTGCCGCCCTGAACCTGAATGTCGCGGCGATAATCGAGCGCCTGATTTGGGAATAACGTCCAGTGGGCGAGGTCAACCAGGTGCGTGCCCACGTCGGTCAAACCTTCGCCTTCGTCGAAGATATCGAAGAAGAACGGCGGGCGCGGGCTGGGCTCTCCGGCAACAGTCTTGAGGATGTGATGCGTGCTCTCCATGAAGACCGCGGGACGCTCCGCATCAGCCGGAATCGCATGGCCGAAAACTTCCGGGTCGTTTACAAGCTCCTTTTGGATGAGGGTGGTGATTTCATGCCTCTCGGTCATGATGTCATAGGCGATCAGTCCCTTCGCGTCCGCCGTGGCAAGCGCCTGCTCGAGCGCCGCGAAATCCTGCGAGCGAATAATCCACGGCTTGTCGGAGAGCACGTTCAATCCCGCTTCGAGCGAGGCGTTGATCTTCCCGATCTTGATGCGATTCCGCCCCGCCAGCACCACCACGTTGCCCGGGCGAGCGGCGAGCATCTCCTCGAGCGAGTGCGGGCTGCAATGCACGTCCAGCTCCCAAGTCGTGGGATTGTCCGGGCGGTTGTTGAATTGCTCGATGAGCTTCAGGTGCGCCAGCACGTCGGGCCCGAGGGGAGCGTAAACCGCAACGCGATGCGCGACTCCCGGCACCATCTGCTTCTGCACGAGGGCGGCATGGAAGTGCGCGGGATCGAGTGTGATGAGTCTTGCAAAGTCCGAAGTATCCATATTCAAGACCATTGAGGGCCCAGGCCGCGCGCAACAATCCTCGGCCGGAGATTGCCCGGCAGCGAGGGGGACCTTCGCAGCGCTCGCGCTGACCAAGGCACTCGCTTTTTGCAAGAATCTTCGCCGGGCGATTTTTTCATAGGGCATCATCGACTCCAAAAGGGAGTGGTACTTTAAAAAGATCTCTCACCGTAGAGCACACTGAAAGTCACAGAGAAATCCTCCTCTGTGTGCTTCCGTGATCTCCGTGGTGAGACTCTTTCCTGGTTGCAGTTCCGCCGCGTTTGCCATATTGCTCGAGGAAGCCGCTAACCCTTCATCGCCAACTGCCCGGCCTTCGCCAGCACGTAATCAGTTCCGTAGGGCGAACGTTGCGGGCGGGAGAGCAGCGCGTTGGCTTGCTCATTGCCCTCGCCCACGTAGCGCTCCGCCTGCGGATCCCATTTGAGCTCGCGACCCAGCTTCATGGCGTCGTGTGCCAGCAGGCACGCCGAACATGACCGGTGGCCGATTTCCGCCGGCGCGGCGGGAGGCTGCCGCGTCTTGATGCTGGTGAGCCAGTCGAGGTGATGATCGTTCCGCGGGCTTTGGTGCAGAACGATTTCTCCCGGCCGGAAGCCTGCCATCAGCATGTTTCGGTTGCTCGCATCCAGTGGAGGATTGTTCCCAACCGAGCCCGGATCGCTGGCGGTTACCGCCGCGCCGCGCGTCACCCAAATCCAACCGTATTCGCCAATAAATTTTACGCCGGTCGGGTACTTCTCGCTGATGAACACGTCGGCGCCGTTCGCGTAGTGCATGCGCACGTGGAAGGGCCCGTGGACGTCCCACAAGCCGCGCTTGGGAAATTCCGCGTTTGCCACGATCTCCACGGGGCCTGTGTATTCGGTGTCCATGCCCCAGTGCGCGATGTCAACGTGATGCGCGCCCCAGCCGGTGATCATCCCCGCGCCGAATTGCTCGCAGCGCAGCCAGCCCGGCCGGTCGTAGCGCGCCTTTAAGTCCGCCGACTGCGGGTGCACGCGCTTCTCCGTGTAGTAGACCATGGGTGTCGAGCCGAGCCACATGTCGTAATTCAAATTCCGGGGCACGGGCATTTCCGGTTCCACGTCACCGGCGGGGTCCGCCGGCAGCCCGATCAGAACCTGCTGAATTTTTCCGATGCGCCCGTTGCGCACCAGTTGGCACGCCAGGCGGAAGTTGTGGTCGGAGCGCTGTTGGCTTCCCTGCTGGAAAATCCGGCCTGTGCGCTTCATCGTGTCGGCCATCTGGCGGCCTTCTTTAATGGTGAGGGAAGCGGGCTTTTGAAGATAGATGTCCTTGCCGGCGAGCGCCGCTTCCATGGCGGGCTGGGCGTGCCAATGATCCGGCGTGCTGATGCACACCGCGTCGATGCTTTTGTTTTCGAGCAGCTCATGATAATCGCCGTAGGTTTTTATCCCCGCATAATTCCCTGAGCCGAATTTCTTCGCATACCCCTGTTCGATCAAAGTCTTGGCGTCGACAAGGCGCACGGTGTCCAGATCGCACACGGCCACGTAACGCGCCACATGGCTGTTACGCAAAATGCCTGCGATCTCGGAAGCGCGAGCGATGCGCCCGCAGCCGATCTGGCCAACCTGAATCATGCTGTTGGGACCGTTCTGGCCCAATACGCGCGAAGGCACAATCGTGGGAAAACCGGCCGCCGCGGTTGCGGTCAACGAACCCTTAAGAAATCCCCGGCGGGATGATTTCTTCTCGAGATCCATGAGCTTGACTCCAATTAGAAATTCGCGACAGAAAAGCTTTCACCACAGAGAGCACGGAGGTTCACAGAGAAAGATTTCTCTGTGTTTCTCTGTAATCTCTGTGGTTAGAGCTTTTGCTTTTCAC
>JASHTZ010000511.1 GCA_030040295.1 Terriglobia bacterium
GTGCGTTCCGGGCGCAGATCGTAAACGCCGGCCAGCTCTGCCCGGGCCACCTGCTTCAATTCGCGGGCGTGTTTGCTGCCATGCTCGCCTACGCCCAGCACCGCAACGGGGATTTTCTCGATCATGATTTAGAAATTGGAAACTGAAATTTCCCAGCCGGACTTACATCCGTCGAGTTTCGAATTTCAAGTTTCGGCTCTTACATTGCCACGATGGCGATTCCCGCATCGTCGGCGTCCGCCACCAGATTCTTCATGTCGAAAAACAGCGTTTTGCCCGCGTCCACGGCGAGCACTGCGGCCTTTGACTCGTGCATCACCTGGATCGTCCGCCTGCCCACCACCGGAACATCGAAGCGCATATCCTGATCGGGCTTGCTTACTTTGACGACCACCAGCCGCCTTCCGTTACTCAAGCCGGCGGCGCGCTGAATTACGGCGTCGGTGCCTTCCATCGCCTCCACGGCGACGCAAGCGCGGTCCGCCACAACGATCGTCTGGCCAAGGTCGAGCCCGGCAATTTTCTTGGCGATTTCTAGGCCGTAGGCGACGTCCGCCTGCTCGTCCGCATCGGGATCTCGCCGCGTGAGCGTTCCGGCCTTCGGCAGCAAGGGCTCAAGAAAGAGCGTGGAATCCACCACCTTCATCCCTCGCCCTTCGATCATGCGCACGAAGGCGCCAATCAGCATGTCGGTGTTCTTGCGCGAGAGCCCTTGCAACATGCGGCTCATCATGCCGTCGGGTTTGATGGCGCTGAACAGTTGAGCGTGCTTCACCTGCCCGGCCAGCACCACTTTGCTCACTTTTTCCGCCACCAGCAGGTCAAGACATTTCGCAGCTTCGCCCAGGCTGAGCCAGCGAATGTCCGGCGCTTTCTCACCCAGCTCCGGCGCCGCTTCTTCTTTGATGGCGACCACCAAGGGCTCAAGGCCCAGCGAGTGAGCGGCGTCGAGCACCAGAAAAGGAAATCGGCCGTTGCCGGCAATGATGGCGTAGCGGCCTTCTTGATTTTGAGATTTGGTCATGGAGTCATTTGGTGATTTGGCCATTTGGTCATTGAAAGGCCGCTCGCGGTTTGCAATCCAGTGTTGATAGCACGAGCCCTGCGATTAATCGAAATCATTGCGGAAGGAATGCGACCTTCCGGCTACAAACCACGGGTGGTTTTCAAATGGCCAAATCGCCAAGCGACCAAATCACTTCGCCACTCCCCGCTCGGAGCTGCGGATGAAATCCACCAGCACCTTGACGTGCGGTGAATCGAATCCCTTGGCCTCAATGGCCTCAAGCGCCTGCGTGGTGTTGAGTTTCGAGCGCGTCAGCAGACGGAAGGCGCCTTCCAGATCCTTGATGTCGGCAGCAGAGAGCCCGCGACGATCCAGCCCGAGCTTGTTGGCGCCATAAACTCCCAGCGGGCGAGGCGCGGTGGTCTTGGAATACGGAATAATGTCCTGATTCACCACGCTGAAGGCCCCGAGAAACGAGTATGCGCCGATGCGTGAAAACTGGTGGATGCCGCAGAACGGACCCACCGTCGCGTGGTCCTGAATTTCGATGTGTCCGGCCAGCGACGCTCCGTTGGCCATGATGACATGGCTTCCCAGTTTGCAGTCGTGGGCGATGTGAACGTAAGCCATCAGCAGGTTGTGACTGCCGATGCGCGTCACGCCTGAACCTTCCGCCGTGCCGCGATGGATGGTGACGCATTCGCGGATGGTGTTGGTGTCGCCGATTTCCACGGCGGTCGGCTCGCCGCGATATTTCAAATCCTGCGGCGCAAGCCCGATGGTGGCGAAAGGGAAAACGCGATTGTCCTTCCCCATGCGCGTGCGGCCGTCGATGACCACGTGCGACATGATCTCCGTGCCCTCGCCGAGCTCGACGTGTTCGCCGATCAACGAGTAAGGGCCGACGGTCACGCTGTCGGCCAGTTGCGCCTGGGGGTGAATGATGGCCGTGGGATGTACGTTCATGGGGTTGATTGACCCGGGCGATCGGCAACGGCGAACAGCTCCTGCGCTTCCGCCACGAGTTTGCCTTCCACCAAGGCGCGCGCGGAGACCTTGCCGAAATGGTTGCGCCGATAAACCAGTTCGACTTCGATTCGCAACTGGTCCCCGGGCACCACCGGGCGGCGGAATTTGGCGTTCTCGACACCGGTGAAATAAATGAGCTTACGGTTCTTGTCCTCGTCGGGCATCTCGCGGTAGAGCAGCACGCCGGCCACCTGCGCCATGGCTTCGAGAATCAGCACACCGGGCATCACCGGCGCGCCGGGAAAATGACCCTGGAAAAACTCCTCGTTGATGGTGACGTTTTTCAGCCCCACGATGCGCTGCGGCGGGTCGAGCTCCACGATCCGGTCCACCAGGAGAAAGGGATAGCGGTGGGGGAGGAGCTTCATGATTTCCATGACGTTGTAAACCACGCGGCTCTCGGTTGCAGAGACGCTTGCCGGGTCAGCCATTCTTCACCATTCAATTCGGGCGCTGCGCCGCAGGCCGGACTGGATTTGGATTTCTCAGAACCCACCGCGCGTCGCACAGGAGCCGCCGCGGGGACCGGCAGCCATTATAATCGAAACAGACATTGCTGCGCTGGACTTTAGGGCATTGCACCAGTACGAATACTGTGGCGCGGGTGTCCTCACCCACGAGGATTTCGCGGCTGGGGACAGCCACGCTATAACTCCTCAAGGCCCGAGTCGCAGTGGCCGAATCGGCGATTGTGCTAAAATTTCTTTGGGTTGAGCAGAGGTTAGTCGCGACGGATCAGCTCCCCGCGGCAGCATGTGCCCTGCTATGTATCGCACACCACTTTCCTGGAGAAGTCTTCTTGCCGGCAACCATTCTGGATGGCAACAAAATCCGCGACGGAATCCAGGCAGAGCTTTTGCAACAAGTTGCGGGCCTAAAACACCGCGGCATCACGCCCGGCCTGGCTGCCGTGCTGGTGGGCGAAAATCCCGCCTCGCAGATTTACGTTCGCAGCAAAGTGCAGGCCTCCGAATCGCTGGGACTTTACAGTCAGAAAATCGAGCCTTCGAAGAATTCCACGACCGAAGAGTTGCTGGACCTCGTCCACAATCTGAATCAGGATAATCGGATCGATGGAATCTTGATTCAGCTTCCCCTGCCGCCGCAGGTGGATTCGAAGCGCGTGCTCAATGCCGTCGACCCGGCGAAAGATGTGGACGGCTTTCATCCGGTCAATCTGGGCAATCTGGTGGCGGGGCGGCCGGGATTTGTACCCTGCACGCCGGCAGGAATAGTGGAAATTCTCAAACGCTCGAAGATCCCTCTCAGCGGTGCGCGCGCGGTGGTGATCGGACGCAGCGATATTGTGGGAAAGCCGGTGGCGATGCTGCTGCTGCACGAAAATTCGACGGTCACCATCTGCCACTCGCGCACGCGCGATTTGCCCGCCGTGGCGCGCGAGGCGGACATTTTGGTGGCGGCCATCGGCAAAGCCGCATTTGTGACCACAGAATTCATCAAGCCCGGCGCAACGGTGATCGATGTGGGAATCAACCGCCTGACCACCCAGGAAGAGGTTCGCAGAGTCTTCCACGATCCCACGTTGCGACTCGAAACGCTGGCCAAGCGCGGCGCGGTGCTGGTGGGCGACGTGCAGCCGGAAGACGCGCGGTCCATCGCCGGAGCATTTACGCCCGTCCCGGGCGGCGTGGGGCCATTAACGGTTATAATGCTGATGTCGAACACCATCAAAGCCGCTCGACAGAGAAGGGCAGTGGCCCGTGATTAGTGGCCATTGGTTAGCGAAATACTATCCGGGATCAGCAAGTAGCCACTTATCACTGGTCTTAATGCGGAGGATTCCCTGCGGATCGCTGATCTTGAACCTCGAACATCTGACCTTGAACACTGTTTCGGATTGACGGGAGGAATCGCCAGCGGAAAGAGCACGGTGGCGCGATTCTTTCGGGAGATGGGTGCTTACATTTTTGACGCTGACCAGGTGGGCCACGAGGTTACGGAACCCGGCCTTGCTGCCTATCAGGAGGTGGTGAATCGCTTCGGCAAGGACATTCTCGACTCCGGCGGGCGGATCGACCGGCGGAAGCTTGGTCCCAAAGTGTTTGCCGACCTGCGGCAGTTGCAGCGGCTAAACGCCATCGTCCATCCGCACATCATCGCGCGCGTAAAGAAAATGGCGGCGGGCGAATACAAGCGCAACCCCCACGCCGTGGTGATTGTGGACGCGGCGCTGATTTTCGAAGCGGGGCTGGGCGGGACTTTGCGAAGAGTGATCGTGGCGTGGTGCCGGCCCGAGCAGCAACTCGAGCGCCTTATCGCCAAGACCGGACTTTCTCGTGAAGAAGCCGAGCGGCGGATCAAGGCGCAGATGCCCGTGGAGGAAAAGCGGCGGCAGGCGGATTTTGAAATCGACTGCTCGGGGCCGCTCGAACAAAGCCAGGCCCAGGTGAAAGCGATTTACCCGGAGCTGCTGCGGCTGATGGGCTGAAGCCGCCCTCCGGGCGTGTTTCCTTTCCTTAAGCAATGCTCCTTCAAACTCTTTGCCACTGCTCCGCACGTGCGCGAAGCTGATCGAGCGCCGCCTGCACTTCCTGGAGTTTCGCGTCCATCAGCGATTCCGTGGCGTTGCGCGGCACGACAATCGGTGGGGCAATGAACATGGCAGCGCGGCTGAAAGGCAGCGGGAACTCCGTTTGGTCCCAACTCTTGCGGAAGGTGAAGCGCCGTCGCGCGGCGGCGTGAAAACACAGGATGGAAGCACCTGTGGCTTTGGCGAGAAGCACGGAGCCCGGCTTCGCCACGAAGCCCGGGCCGCGCGGACCATCAATCGTGAAGGCGGTGTCCAGCCCCTGGCGATGGCAGCGAATCATCTCGCCAAGCGCGCGCCACGCGCCTCGCGAGCTTGATCCGCGCGCCGCCCCATAACCGTGAAGCTGGATAATGCGGGCGATGTATTCGCCGTCGAAATTCCTACTGGTCATCACCACGATGCGGCGCTTCCGCCAGAACCAGGTTGCGGCGAAGATCTCGCGGTGCCAAAACGTGTAGATCAATCCCTTGCCCGCGCTGCGCGCTGCCTCCCAGTTCGGCCAGCCGAAGACTTCCCAGCGCAGCGTTCGCCCGATGAGCAGGACGGCGAGATAACCGGCCCACGTGGCAATAGAAATCTGTATGCGCTGCCAGAACGAAAAAGTTCTCGCACCTTCCTGTTTCTCGGCTTTCGACTCCGCGATTGGCGCATCGGAGGATTCGCCAATGAATTCTTTCGTCTTTTCCGAATCCGCCACAGTCGGATTGTACATGAAACCTTTTTGCGGGAGGGCGAATCTCCGCAGTTTGTGGTGATCCGGATTTAGGAAGGCCTCGCGGAGGAACTGTCCGCTGCTGGGATGCGCAAATTCCGCCGCCGGCGCCACTTCATGGTCATCATCACCGCAAGATAGATAAATCCGGAGCCCCACAAGATGGGAAAGTAAATTTTGAGATCCATGAGCGCGACGAATATGAAACCATCAATGGCGAAACACCAAAGCCAAGCCTCGCCCAGGAACGCCTGGGGCCACTCGGGCCGCGTGTCGCCGGCGGGAACACGGGGCATGAGCGAAGGCCACAGCCGCGGGACGGTGTTCAGATAAGCGTGATAGGCTTCACCCTGAGAATCCGCGAGAGCTGCTTCTTCGCGTCCGATCAACCGCCGCACGATGAGTAGATTTCCAAGAATCAGAATAACTCCGCCCACGCGGCTGGCCTGAAATGCCAGTCCCGCGGCCAGGAACATGTTGCCGAGATAGAGCGGATTGCGCAGATGGCGGTAAGGGCCGTCGGCCACCAGGCGCTCCGTATGCACCATTGAGTCGTGCACCACTTCTGCGCGCAGATAGGCGCCGCCCCAGGTGCGAATCCCCGCCGCCAGGGTGACCAGTGTGGCGGACAGGGCAAAAAGCCCCTGCAGAGCGTGGTGGGCGGCGAGGGATTCAAGGTGTGGGTCGCGGGCTCCAAGAATCCAGTGCGCAATTGCCGCGGTTGAGTTTACGTGGTCGAAGTTGTAGGGCCCAAATCCCAGGAAATAGACGAAGCAAATGAACCAAAAGCGGTGCCGGAATTCGAAGTCAGTCGCGCGCATGTGCAGGGGATCAATCTCAGTTCAAACCCGCTGTGTCGCTAAATTCTTTGCCACAATCTCCGCAATATCGAGGATTTCGACATCCTCGCGCTCCAGGGCGCCTGCCGCGTCGCGCAGCATGATGGGACAGTAGGGGCAGGCGACTGCGACGGTCGAGGCGCCGGTTTGCATCAATTCTGCGAAGCGGCGCTG
>JASHTZ010000512.1 GCA_030040295.1 Terriglobia bacterium
TATGATTCCTTGCGTCCAAACAACCGGGCCGGGCGGCGCCGCAGGCCTATATCCCTTCCGGATGGATCAGGCGATGGAAGCGGGGGTCGCCGGCGAGCCCCTGAAGGTCTTCGTCGCGGCGCGCGTGGATGCGGTTCTCCGGGCGCAGGACAAAAGATGATTCCAAGTGCGTGAATGCCGCATCGAAATTTCCCCCCATCGCGTGCGACACCGCCAGGGCGTATTGGATGTGTTCCTGACGAGGCTTCAACTTGTCGGCCTTGCTGAGATGCTCGACTGCGTGTGGATAGTCCTGGGCATTGATACAAGCCACGCCCAGCGTATAGTAGTCGTCGGCGGATTTGGGAAGCGGCGCATGGCGCCCGGTTTTCTGCCGGCAGAGGCGCAGGTGCATCTGGGCGCGCTCGGCAACTTCCCGAGCCTCGCTTTCCGCGAGCTTGGCGAAAATCTCCGCCGCCTTGTCGTAATCCTGCCGCTGAAAAGCTCGCACGCCCGTTTCAAAATTCTTCACCGCCGCCAGGTATTGAGGGTCAACCTGCGGGCGGGGAGGATTCGGGACTGCCCTGCCCCGGTGATTGGTCTTGGTTCGGCCACCCGAGGCGCGCCGACCCACATGATTGTTGTGAGTCTGGGATTTGCGCCGCAGAGCGCTGCTTCTGCTACGCACGGAACGACTTAACCGCGAAGCTGGTTTTCTGGAGGTTGCCATAGTATGCCGTTTTTTGAAATAAATCCCTTCATTTTCATCAAGTTAGGTGGTGCTCCCGGGCTCCTCGGAACCCTCTTCACTGCCACCACCACCTCTATCTATAACATACTTACATAATTGGAGTCAAATCGACGGTCATGCAGCAGATAATATGTGCAAAACTGCACTATGGATTGAAGCCCATCCGGATCCTGGTTTGAATCCAGAGGCAAGATGGAAGCATCGTGTAACCCTTCTTGGTTGAGGGCAGATGCGGTTAAAGGCCCTTTTCTCATAGGTCGGCTCTGGGGTATAGTGGGGCTATGGTAGACAGTTAAAGCTTCTTCTACTCTCCCCAAAATCCAAAGGAAGTGCGACAATAGAATCTATTCGAAGAGGAGGTCCCCTAAAGTGGCCGACTATAAACACCCAGAAGTTCTCGTGAGTACGGAATGGGTCGCCGCGCATCTGGATGACCCGAACGTCCGGCTGGTGGAAGTGGACGTAGATACCGGCGCCTACGAAAAATCGCATATCAAGAACGCCCGGGGATGGAATTGGACAACGCAACTGAATGACACCGTGCGGCGCGACATCCCCAGCCCCAAGCAGTTTGAGGAGTTGTGCAGCGCTTCGGGAATCACCAATGAAAACACGGTTGTCCTTTACGGCGACAACAACAACTGGTTCGCTGCCTTTGCATTCTGGCAATTCAAGATCTACGGCCACAAGGATGTGCGCCTGATGAACGGCGGCCGCAAGAAGTGGGAAATGGAGCAGCATCCTCTGACCCACGAGGCCACTTCCGCTACCCGCACCACGTATCACGCCGGCGTCCCCGACGGCACGCTGCGCGCCCGGCGCGACAATATTTTCCAGGTTCTTTCCGGCAAGCCCGCCAGCCTGGTGGATGTGCGCTCGCCCGACGAATTCACGGGCAAAATCATCGCGCCCCCGGGCATGTCCGAGACCGCGCAGCGCGGCGGCCACATTCCCGGCGCCGTGAATGTCCCCTGGTCAAAGGCCGTGAATGAGGACGGCTCGTTCAAGTCCTACGATGATCTCGCCAAGCTCTATGGGGCGCTGGGTGTGCTGCCGGACAAGGAAGCGGTGGCTTACTGCCGCATCGGCGAGCGCAGCTCTCACACCTGGTTTGTCCTCAAATACCTGCTGGGGTTTGAAAAGGTCCGCAACTACGACGGAAGTTGGACGGAATGGGGCAACCTGATGGAAGCCCCCATTGAAAAAGGGGAAGCGAAGGCCGCGGGCGGAACGCATTAATTTCCAGGTTCGGCGTTCTATGGTTTGAGAGCCGGGAGATGGGTCCTAATAAGAGGTTGGGTGACGCGGGAATGAATTTCTATTTTCACCCCGTGCTAACCTTTTACGGAAGTTCGCATCCTAAGCCCTAGGCGGTGGAGTTCCGCCGTTACCCGGGAAAAACAGAATCATGCCGGTCACCCCGCCGATGCCGCTACGCGTCTGCCTGAGCCGCCGGGCTCTGCGCATTTCCGTCCTGGCCCTTCTCGCCGCCGCAGCCGTGGCTGTTTCCGCACACTTCCATAAAGCGCCTGTAGCGGCTGCGGCCGAATCGCGAACTGCCGTTGTCAAACGCGGAGATTTTGTCCGCTCGATTCGCGTTTCCGGCTCCACGGAGGCCGTGCGGGCCTTTTCCGTGCAATCGCCGCAGATGAGGGGCGGCGGGAGTCAAATGGTGTTGATGAGCATCGCCCGCGCCGGCACGCGTGTGCATCGGGGCGATGTTCTGGCGGAATTTGATCCTCAGGACCAGCTTAAACAATTCCGGGACAGCCAGGCCGATTACCTCGGATTCCTCGACAAGATCAAAAAGCAGCAGGCGGATAACGCCACCGACCTGGCCAAGGACCAAACCACCCTCAAGGCCGCCGAGGACGATTACGCCAAGGCCAAGCTCGAAATGTCCAAGAATGAGATCGTCTCGCGCATCGATGCGGAGAATAATCGCCTGACGCTCCAGCAGACCGAGGCCACACTCAAGCAACTTAAGCAGACTTTTGACCTGAAGGAGCAGGCCCGCCAGTCGCTGGTGAAGGACCTGGAAGTGCAGCGCGACAAGGCCCGCAGCCAGATGCTCTATGCGCAGATGAACTCGCAGCGCCTCTCGATCCATTCGCCGATTGACGGCCTCGTGGTGCTGAACCCCATCTGGAAGGGCAGCGGAATGGGCGACCCGCAGGAAGGCGACCAGATTTGGCCCGGCTCAGCGTTTATGCAGGTGGTGGATCCTGGCGCGATGGAGGCGACGGCGCGAGTGAATCAGGTGGATTTCCCCTACCTGCACCTCGGCCAAGCCGTGCAAGTCCGCCTGGATGCTTATTCTGACCTGGTGTTGAAGGGCTCCATCCAAAGCATCGCGGCCATCGGCACGGTCAGCACGCTATCCCAGTCGGTCCACAACTTCAATGCGGTCTTTTCCATTCAGGGCTCTGACCCGCGCTTGCTGCCTGACCTTTCCGCCTCCGTCGATGTCGAGTTGGAGCGCGTGCCGGACGTCCTGCTCGCCCCGCGTGACGCCTTCGCAACCGAAAGCGGCAAGACGTTCGCATGGGTGAAGAGCGGAACAGGTTTTGAGAAGCGCCCCGTGGTTTTGGGTAAGACCAGTGATGTAGAAGCGGTTGTGACCTCCGGCCTCGTTGCCGATGACCTGGTCATGCGAAACCCGGTGGAATCGCAAGAAACGCAAAAATGAAGGTGCATCCGGGGATGTGCATGAAAACAAAGGGCGACATTTGATAGGTGGCATATGGCATATGGGCCAAAACAGGAGAAATTCCGTGGGCTGTTCCTGCGTCACAGAGGACCCACGGTCAGGAATGCGCTGATCGTGGCTTCCGATCGATGCGCAGGGGCCGGCCGGCGGCGGACGGTTTAGAAATCACTCTATTGGGGGGATTACCCCAGAAGTTGTTGAAAATAAATGATCGGCTACACTACAGTTGCTGCTTATGAGCGGGTTTAAGTCAATTTGGCGCCGCTACCGAGTCCCCATCATCATCTTGGGGCTTCTGGTAGTGTCCGGACTCGCTTACGGTGGGGCGCGTTACTCTCGCCCGGCGCCCACGATTCCCACCGCCACGGTTCAGCGCGGCGACTTCCTTGAAACCGTCAAGTTCCATGGCCGAATCATCGCCGCCAAATCCGTCCTTATCAAGGCTCCGGCGATTGCTGGGGATATTCAGATTACCTTTCTGGCTCGAACCGGAACCGCCGCAAAGGTAGGCGATATCATCGCCAAGTTTGACACCTCGAAACTTGAAGATACGCTCAACCAGCGCCGCTCTGACATGAAGCAGGCGGAGGCGGGCATTGGGGAGGAGCGAGCCAAGGCCCGCTTGCAGGATGAGCAAGATCGCACTGACCTGCTCACCGCCCAGTATGACGTGAAGCGCGCCCAACTCGACGCCAGCCAGGAATCGATTCTCTCCCCCATCGACGGCGCGGAGAAAAAGCTGGCGCTCGCCGACGCCGAGCAGAAGCTCCACGAAGTCGAGGCGCGGCAGAAAGCCGACCAGGCCAGCTCGCAGGCCACCATCAACGGCAAGATTCAGGATCGCGACAAGGCGGAAGCCGATGTCAAGCGCGCGGAGCGGGACATCGCCGCCATGACCTTGCGCGCCCCCACGGACGGAGTGGTGACGATTTACCCCAATTGGCGCGCCGGCGGGTGGTTTACGGACAATCCTCCGGAATTCCGCCCCGGCGACCACGCCTGGAACGGCGCCACCATCGCCGAATTGCCCGATTTCTCCAGCCTGCAAGTGAGCACGCGCATTGACGAAGTGGACCGAGGCCGCATCCAGCTTGATGAGACCTCGACCGTGCGAGTGGACGCCGTTCCCGACCGTGAATTCCAGGCGCACGTGGCGCGAATCAGCGCGCTGGCCAAGATCGACTTCACCACCTGGCCGCCCCCGCGCAATTTTGACATCTCCTTGCAGCTTGATACGCGCGACACCCGCTTGCGCCCCGGCATGAGCAGCAACGGGCGAATTGCCGTCAACAAAGTCCCCAACTCCATCATGGTTCCGGTGGGTGCGGTCTTCTCGCAGTCAGGATCGAGCGTCGTCTATGTGCTTTCGGGCACCAAATTCGTGCCCCGGCCAATCTCCGTGGGTCTGCGCAACGATGACCAAGTAACCGTCACCTCCGGACTCTCGGAAGGCGAGAAAGTGGCTCTGAAGAATCCCACGCTGGTGGAAAAGCCGTGAGCGCGCGCAAGATAACCCGAATTTCCCTGCTCGTTTTCCTGCTGGCCGCAGCCGCAGCCGGAACCACCCTGGGCCTGAAGCGCCTGAACAAGACGGAGCAGGTCATTCCCACCACGCGCGTCAAACGCGGTGACATCGATCTGAAGATCTATACGTCGGGCGAGCTGCGCGCCGGCAAGACCGCCATGCTCACCGCGCCTTCAGTCGGCAGTTCACTCCACCTGATCTTTCTCGCCGCCACCGGCACGCGCGTAAAGGCCGGCGACCTGGTGGCTGATTTCGATCCCAGCGACCAGGAGCACAACCTGGACATGGCCACCAGCGACCTGAAGGAGGCCGAGCAATCCATCGCCAAGGCCAAATCCGACGCCGCCGTGCAAGATGCGCAGGACAAAGTCGATCTACTGAAGGACCAGTTTGACGTGAAACGCGCCGAGATGAACGTGAGCAAGAAGGACCTGGTAAGCGCCATCGACGCGCAGAAGAACCTGCTGGCTCTGGATGAAGCGCAGCGCAAGCTCGCGCAGTTGCAGCAGGATATTCCCTCTCACGCCGCGTCCAACCAGGCGGAAATTGACGTCGCGCAGGAAAAGCTGGCCAAGGCCCAGCTCAGCATCGACCTGGCGCAGAAGAACATTGAGAGGATGCACCTGCGCGCGCCCATGGACGGAATCGTGGCGGTGCAGGACAATCGCAACGTTAATTTCGGCTATCCCGGCATGCGCTTCTCCGAGTATCACCAGGGTGATGAGGTCCAGCCCGGAGCCTTCGTGGCGCAGGTTCTGGATATGGGCGAAATGGAGCTTCAGGGCAAAGTGTTGGAAATCGACCGCGCCAATATTTCTCCCGGCGAGGCGGCCGACATTCAAATCTACGCCCTGCCCAACCTGAAGATTGCGGGAAAGGTGAAGGACATTGCGGGCGCGGCCATGCAGAACCTCTTCTTCATCGACAGCGGCACCAGCAAGTTCGGAGTGGTCATTGCGCTCGATCACCCTGACCCGGCCCTTCGCCCCGGCCTGACGGGCGTGGTGACGATTTCCGCGGGCGAAGTGAAGAACGTGCTCTACCTGCCGCGCCAGGCCATCTTCGCCAAAGACGATAATCCCATCGTCTACGTGCGCAAAGGCGGCGATTTCGTGCCGCAAAAGGTCAAGATCACCCGCCGCTCGGAAACGCGCGTGGCCATTGACGGGCTTGCGGAAGGAACGGAAGTGGCGCTGGTGAATCCGGAGCTGCAATCGTCCAAAAGTTCCTCCAGCGCATCCCCGCCGCTGGGAGGTGGAGGCAAATGAGCGCGCCCGCCGCACTCGTCGCTCCCCCGCCCTCGCCCGCCGGGCCTCGCGTTGCGCAGCGCTGGTGGGAAATTCTGCCGGAATTCCGCCAGGGGCTCGAATCGCTCGCCCTCCACAAGCTGCGAACCTTCCTCACCATGCTGGGCATGATCTTCGGCGTGGCGGCGGTGGTTTCCATGCTTTCCATCGGCGCCGGAGCGCAACAGCAGGTGATGGCGTTCATCGAGCAGCTCGGCGTGCGCAACCTGATCGTGGAAGGCAAGGAGATCACCGACTGGCAGGCCAAGCAGAAGATTCGGCAGATTTCCCCGGGCCTGACTTTCCAGGACCTGCGCACCATCTTGGCCAATACCTCGGGGATTGAGCTCGCCACGGCGCGCAAACGCTTCACGCCCTCCAAAATGATTCCCAAGCCTCAGCAGGATATGCCGGTCATTTACGGCGTGACGCCGGCTTATCAGCAGATCGTGAACCTGCGCGTGGTGGCGGGCCGGTTCTTCGACGCGGATGAGGATAAGCGCGCGGCGGCAGTGTGCGTGCTGGGGGAAGGCGCCGC
>JASHTZ010000513.1 GCA_030040295.1 Terriglobia bacterium
GTCGCGGGATCGTAAAAGGGCCGCGCGGAAATCAATCCGCCGAATCCTTCATAGTGCAGCAAGTACCGGACGGCAGCAACGAAAAACACCACCACCACGATGGAGACGATGAAGAGAAGAATTTCGTTGGCGCGCGCCGTCACCTGCACGCCGCGGAGATTCAGGATCAGGATGAACGCCAGGATCAGCACCGCCCACACCGCGAACGGCACCGAGGGCAAAAGCCGCTCGAACGTCAGCGCGGGGTAAATGACATTGATGATCGGAATCAGCAGGTAGTCCAGCACCATGGCCCAGCCGATCAGGGAGCCCAGGTAAGGATTCAGCCCGCGGCTCACGTAGGTGTAGGCCGAGCCTGCGGAGGGGTAGACGGCCGCCATCCGCCCGTAACTGAAGGCCGTCAGCATCATGGCTCCCATGGCCGCGAGAACCGCCGTCGAAACATGGCCGTAGGAGAGCTTTTGGGCGATGCCGAAAATTCCCACCGGAGCGATGGGCTGGATCAGGACAATTCCATAGAAAACCAGGTCCCAGATTTTAAGGACCCGGCGCAGATGCGGCGGGTTGGATTCGTTGCTCAATGCTGTGGATCACGCGACCGCGAACCGGTGCGGCGTATCATTTCGCGATTTGGACGGATCGGGAAGTTCTTGCAGATTCATAGCAGGCATGCAGGAGCTTTTGGCTCCGCAGACCCCGGCCACGCGCCAGATCGGATTCCCTTCCCTCGAGGAGTGCCTGGCTGAACTCCTCAATTTCGGCTCGATACATGTTGACCGCCGGGGGACGGATTTCCACTCCTTCTCCGTGTTCCCGGCTCTGCTGAGCGTCATATCCCTTGCCCTGCGGCCGGTAGTAGAACCGCATTTCGCCCTGGCTGCCTTGCCCAATGGTGCCTTTCGCCAGAATGCTGCCCTCGGAACCGTACAACTCTAGTACGTTCTTGCTGCTTTCGTCCGGCACGCAAAAGAAGGTATCCACCGTCCCCATCGCTCCATTTTCAAACGTCAGCATTACCACGGAGCTGTCCTCGGTTTCGTAATTGTGCACCAGCCGGGAGATTTGGCAACCGACGGAAGCCACGGGACCGAACAACATTTCCAGCAAATCCATGCAGTGGACGCCCATGTCTGCGAGAGAGCCCCCTCCCGCCTTGCTCGCATTCTGTCTCCAAGCGCCCTGAAGCGGCGGATACCAGCAGGAAAGCTGCGCCCGGGCATACACGGGTTTGCCCAATTTGCCAGCAGCAATCATCTTTTGCGCTTCCTGATGCTGGGAATGGAAGCGCATCATCAGCCCTGCACCAAGTTGCAGCTTGCACTCTTCGGCTAGCGCCACCAAAGTCTGAGCCTCTACAACATTCAGCGCCAAGGGTTTTTCACACAGCACATGCTTGCCCGCACACAGGCATTGCGTCACTTGGTGCGCGTGCACAAATACCGGCGTGGCGATGTAGACGGCGTCAATCTCCGCCGCCAGCAGAGTTTCCAAGCTATCAAAGGGGGTTGCGCCAAACGCCTTTGCCACTTCGGCATTGGTCTTGGCATTGGTGCCGTACACTCCCACCAGCCGGGCGTTCGAGGCGGGGACAATGCCTTCCGGAATCGTTCGCCGGCGAGCGATTCCGCCCGATCCCACAACCCCCCATCGAATGCTGTCGCGCATCTCGGTTTCCTAAGCCGGCGTGGCCTGCCTGGCTTTCGAGCGCACTCTCGAGTACGCGTCGAGCACTTTCAAGAGAGCGTTGGAGATTTGCTGCATGTCATCTTCTGTGAAGGTTGGGAAAGGAAACACAGTGAAAGTGTGCGTCTCATGCCACGCCGCGTTGGGAACCTTAACCTGCGAGTAATCGACGCTGGCGGGGTTGGTGTATTCTTTGGAGCGAAAGGGGAAACCCGACTTGCCAAAAGCAGCAAACTCCCGATAGGCGCGCTCCGTGTGACATTGCGGCCAGAAGACTTTCCAGCACGGAACGCCCTCGGCCACGGCCGCGCTTACGAATTGCTGAATGTCGCAGGTCAGGGCATCTAGATCCAGAGAAAACGCCATGGTATAGAACCCATTGCGGCGTTGGTCGGTATCCACGGGCAGAAATATCACTTCCGGGCGTTTCCGTAAAGCCTCGATCACAACATGGGCATTGCGGCGGCGCGTGGGCATGTTCCAGTTGTCCATCCGCGCCAGCTCGGCCAAGCCAATCGCTGACTGCATCTCCGTCATGCGGTAGTTCCAACCCACCATATTGTGGATATAGGGCAGTTTTTGCTCCATCTCCAGCATCGAGAGCCGCTCTTTTACGTCATATCCATGGTCGCGGAAACTGCGCGCCTTCCAGGCCAGTTCTTCATCGTCCGTGGTCACCATTCCGCCCTCGCCACCGGTCGTGAACGTTTTGTTCTGGCAAAAGCTGCAAGCCGCAATTCGTCCCAGCGTGCCGGTTTTCTTTCCCTTGTACACGCCGCCGAACGCCTGAGCGTTGTCCTCAATGACCTCGAGATGATAACTCTTGGCGAAATCCAATATTTTGTCCAGATCGCAGACATTACCGTAAAGATGCACGGGCAGAACAGCTTTGGTTCTTTCGTTCACCAATTTCTCGGCCGACTCCACACTCAGGCAGTGGTCCTCCAGGTTGACGTCTGCAAATCGCGGAATTGCTCCCGCCTGAACCACAGCAAAGCTGGTGGCAATGAACGTGTAACTCGGCACAATAACCTCATCGCCCGGTCCGATTCCCAGCGCACTCAAAGCCACGTGCAATGCCGCCGTGCCTGTAGCCACACTAATGGCATAGCGGCTGCCCTGCCATTCTGCAAACTTCCTCTCAAACTCCATTCCCCTTTTGCCGGTCCAATAGTTTACTTGCCCCGAACGCAAAACCTCGGTGACGGCTGAAATGGCGTTCTCATCAAATTGGGGCCAGCCCTTCAACGTGTTAGTAACTGCCTTTGGGCCGCCATCGACAGCTAGTTTGCTCATGCGAATCTACTCCCGTGTGTGATCGAGAATCGCCCTCCACCATGCAGAACCTACCAATTCGTCGGTTTTGTAGCATAAATCGTGGCGAATGTCAAAAATTTATTGATGCGATCGTAAGTTATGATTGAAAATAGAATGCAATATGCTTCTTATTTCCTATACTTTCGTTGCTAACTTGATCAAATTCCCCTTGCGATCAGACCGGCGGCATTAACGACAAACCTTGGAACACCTTCAATGACTCCAAATTTGAGTCGGCGAATGCGCAACGGCCGTGTCTCCTAAGTGTAGTGCGCCGCAAATAATGCAACTTGTGGCGGATGCTTTTTGAGCCCCAACGGGGCGATCTACCAAAGCCCAGGCCAACGGCCTGGGTCGTCGAAACCTCAACAACCCCCCGGCCCTGAAGGGGCGGAATACCTATTTCGCCTCTTCAGGGCTTGAATTCAGACCTTTGCCGCGCACTCTCAACCCAGGCCTTCGGCCTAGGCTTCGTTATTTCGCCCCGTTGGGGCTCAACATAAGTTGCGATCTGTGTGGCGCACTACACTAGTGTAGTGCGCCGGAGATGTTGCAACATTTGATTTTTGGCACTGGTGATGTAGCGCTATCTCTAACGCTCTACACTAGCAGCGGCTAATCCCCATAACCTCCAGTTCCTCGTGATTATGCAGACTCCTTATGCCCTTGCAATGTATTCTTGAATTCGAGAATAAGACCAAAGGGCAACAAAGTAAATTTCGGGGCGGTTTTATTCCCCCGAGCGAGCGCGTTTCCCGGTTGCTGCAATTTCAACCTTGCGTTAATTTATGAGTATCGGCGAAGCTGCGATCCCGATTGCGCAGGAATTGGCCGCGCAACGACTATGCAGGAAAATATCTCCGCGTCAGCGAAAAACCCGGCGGCGTGCTCCGGCGCTCTCGACACGCTCCCAGCCACTGAAGCCTCCAGTGTCGGGCGAGAGGGCGCCCCCGTCGACCCCGCGCCGCAGGTGTCGCACGGCCACCTGAGCGAGATTCCGTCGCCTTCCAGGCGCCTCTGGTTCGGCCTTGGAGTAACGCTCCTCATTTTTGTGGTTTTTGCTTCCTACACCATTCGCGAGATCCGTTGGCTCCAGGACTTCCAGGTCAACGTGGTGCAAAAGAATCGCAAGGCATCCTT
>JASHTZ010000514.1 GCA_030040295.1 Terriglobia bacterium
AAAATCTCCTGGGTGCAGGTTCTCGCCAGATCCTTTACAAATCATCCTCTTCGACCCAATTGCCAAAAGCTGTTTGCCCGAATAATGATGAATAATTGCTCTTGCCATGCATCATGTATACTTGTAGTATACCGATTTCACAGGGAAATGGAAACCCCGATGTGCGGAATAGCGGGCTTTTTCGACAAGTCTCGGAATAACCAAAATGCCCCAGTCGGGCAGGTGCTCCTCACCATGCTGGAAGCGTTGGCCTGTCGCGGGCCGGATTCCACCGGCGTCGCCCTCTTCGCACCCAGCCTCGATCGTCGCGTGGTGTTGTGCATCAACCTCGGTGAAAACGGCGATGGCTCGGCTCGCGTCGCGTCGCTGCGCAATTTTCTCGATCGCCAGTTCAAGTCACGCTACGCGCTCACGAATCACGAAATTGCCGCGCGGCTGGTGGTCAGCGAAGTTGAAGATGTCCCGGCTCTCGCCGCGGGCATTGAAGCGTTGGACAAGAATATTGAAGTCGTCAGTATGGGCGAGAGTTTGGAGATCGTGAAGCAGGTCGGCTCGCCTGCCAATCTTGACCGCGCCTACGGCGTTGCGCACATGAAAGGCACGCATGGCATTGGTCACACGCGGCTCTCCACGGAGTCCAAGGTTGACCTCAGCCACTCGCAACCCTTCGGCAGCCACCAACTGGGCGACTTGGCGATTGTTCATAACGGCCACATTACGAACTATCACCAACTCCGCCGCCGTTACGAGCAACGCAAGATCCGCTTCTACACCGAGAACGATTCGGAAGTTGTAACAATTTATTTGGCGGACCAGATCAATAAAGGACTTACGTTGAGAGAAGCTCTGCACGCGATGTTGGGGGACTTGGACGGCTCCTTCAGTTGCCTGGTAGCGACCTCCAATCAAATTGGCTTCGTCAAAGACCCGTTCGCTCTCAAGCCGTTGCTCTGGGCGGAAACGGATAAGTTTGTTACCCTTGCGAATGAAGAAGTCGCCATTCGCTCTGCTCTGCCCGGCGCCTACGATGTGCGTGAGGCGCAAGCCCGAGAGGTGCGGTTATGGGAGAGGTGAATTGTGAGGGCCGCACCAGCCGCGAGGTCAACGCCGAAATCAAGCGGCAAGTGCGCGAGGGCGAGAACCCAATCTTGGTCCGCAATCCCGGCGCACGGCATAACCTGGGAGTGGCCATTCTGAAGCCGGTCACCATTCGAATTGAAGGCAGCGTGGGCTACTACTGCGCGGGACTGATCGACGGCGCCACGGTGGAAGTTGCGGGCAGCGCTGGGTGGGGCCTTGCTGAGTCTATGATGAGCGGCCTCGTCAAAGTACATGGCAGCGCGGGAAATGGAGCGGCAGCAGCGATTCGCGGGGGAACGGTGGTTATTCACGGTGACGTAGCCGCGCGCGTTGGCATTTCGATGAAGGGCGGCAATGTGATCGTCACTGGAAACTGTGGATACATGGCCGGGTTTATGGCGCAGAAGGGAACGCTGATTGTCTGCGGCGATGCCGGCGAAGCTTTTGGCGATTCTATGTATGAAACCGTATGCTACGTCGGTGGTAAAGTCTCCGGCCTGGGCACCGACGCGGTGATTGAAAAGCTTTCGCCTGATGATGTCGGAGCGCTCGATGCATTGCTGGCGCAACACCTTGATTCCGGCGAGCGCCGCAAGCTCCCTGCCGCCGGCAAATTCAAGAAAGTTGTGGCGGGCAGAAAGCTGTGGAATTTCGACAAGCGCGAGTGGAAGACGTGGCAGGAGGCCCTCTGACCGGTGCCCAACGATCCTCATGTCCCCAACCGCATTCTGCGGGCCAGCGAGACTTTCCGGCCGGAGATCATTGAAGCCATTCAGGCCAAAGCAGAATCGGGACTGTATCGCATGCGCGGTTACGGCACCTTGCGACCGCGGACCTGGGCGACGTTTGATGACCTCACTTTCCTCCCTTGCTCGCTGACGCGAATTCCGCTGGAAGGTTATCGCGAGAAGTGCTTGACCAGAACCGTGTTGGGTACGCGTCATGCGCGCCGACCCATTGTGCTGGATATTCCAGTAATGATCACCGGGATGAGCTGGGGAGCGCTTTCCTACAATGCCAAGGTGGCACTGGCGCGAGGGGCGGCCGCAGCGGGTTCCTCAAACACCACCGGTGACGGCGGCATGCTAGGGGCGGAACGTGAGAATAGCAAGACGCTGATCTACGAAGTTCTGCCCTCGCGATACGGAATCAACGTGCACGACATGCGCCGGGCGGACGCGATTGAACTCACGGTGGGACAGGGCGCTAAACCCGGATCGGGCGGCTTGCTGCTGGGCTCGAAAGTGTCGGAAACGATCGCCAGGCAGCGTGACCTGCCCGTCGGGGTCGATCAGCGCAGCCCGGCGCGTCACCCCGATTTCTTGGGCCCCGACGACATGATCATAAAGATCGAAGAACTGCGGGAAGCCACGGACTGGGAGGTTCCGATCTTCGTGAAAATGGGTGCCAGCCGCGTTTTCGACGACGTCAAGCTGGCGGCCAAAGCGGGAGCCGACGTAATTGTTGTGGACGGCATGGAAGGCGGTACAGGGGCTTCACCCGAGGTCTTTCAGGAGCATACCGGCATCCCAACCCTCGCGGCTGTGTGCGAGGCTCGGGCAGCGCTCGAAGATTGCGGACAGTATGGAGAAATTCAACTCATCATCGCCGGTGGCATTCGTGACGGCGCCGACGCGGCCAAAGCTATTGCCTTGGGTGCGGACGCAGTCTATATCGGCACTGCGGCTCTGATTGCACTCAATTGCAACAAGGCTCTATATATGGAGGACTATCATCAACTCGGCACGTCGCCCGGTTATTGCCACCACTGCCACACGGGGAGATGTCCGGTCGGTGTCACCACACAAGATCCGAAATTGATGGAGCGCTTGGAGATTGATCAGGCGGCGGAGCGCGTAGCCAATCTGCTGCGGGTGATGACGGCAGAGATTCAGATGCTGGCACGGGCCTGTGGCAAGTCCGACGTGCATCATCTGGAGCCGGAGGATATGGCTGCACTCACTGCGGAAGCCTCCGCCATTTGCAGGATTCCCCTCGCTGGGCTACGAAGACCGGCGCGGTTATAGGAGAGGATATTGTCTTTTCTGGTGCATTGCCCTCAATGTGGTCCTCGGAGCGTGTATGAATTCCGGTTTGGCGGCGAGGTAAAACAACGCCCTGCAGCGAACGCTTCGGAGGCTGCCTGGGCAAACTATATCTACACGAAGTCGAATGAGGCGGGAGTGCAGAAGGAGTGGTGGTTTCACCGCTCCGGTTGCCGGCAGTGGTTCCAGGCGCTGCGGAACACCTTGACCAACGAAGTGCAGGAAACCTTCTTTCCAGACGAAACGACGTGAGTGGACCCGTGGATAAAATGACATTTGAGTTCAACGGCAAGCCGGTGACCGCTCGACCAGGCGATACTGTGGCTTCCGCCCTCTATCGCTCAGGTCAGCGAATCTTTACCCGCAGCTTCAAGTACCATCGGCCGCGCGGATTGCTTTGCCTTGCGGGGAAGTGTCCGAATTGCCTGATGAATGTGGATGGCGCACCTAACGTGCGGACGTGCATCACGCCCGTGCGAGCTG
>JASHTZ010000515.1 GCA_030040295.1 Terriglobia bacterium
CCGGCCGCGCCAAGGCGCGGTGCTGCGGCCAGCGCCGCCGTGCCACCCAGAGTCTTCACAAAATTCCTTCGAGTCATCATGGTTGTCGCCCCCTAAACACGTGGTCATTTAAACGCAATGCGCCACCGATGTCAACGCGCCGATTCAAGTTGCGCTACAATCCCCACATGCTGAAGATTCGAAAAGCCACCGAGGACGATATCTCGCTGATTTTGGATTTCATTCGGGAGCTTGCCGAATACGAGCGCGCGCCGCAGGAAGCCGTGGCCACCGCGGAGGACCTGCGCCGCGACGGTTTTTCCTCGGAGCCGCGCTTTTACGTCGAAATCGCCGAGTGGGGCGGCCAGCCCGCGGGTTTCGCACTCTGGTTTTTCAACTATTCCACGTGGCTCGGAAAACCCGGGCTTTATCTCGAAGACCTTTTCGTGCGGCCGAGCTTTCGGCGCAAGGGAATTGGCAAAGCGCTGCTCACACATCTCGCCAAAGTCGCTATCGAGAAGGGGTGCGGGCGCTACCAATGGCAGGTGCTCGATTGGAACACGCCGGCCATCGAGTTCTATGAGTCGCTCGGCGCCAAGGCGATGAAGGAGTGGATTCCCATGCGCGTCACGGGCGACGCGCTGCACAAGTTGAGCCAGCAAAGTTCAAGCTATACAGAGCGACATAAATTGTAGCGTCGCTCTACGAGCGCCGACCGGCGGTCATAGACCGCCGCTACAGCCAAATACGCAAACACTTACGTCGTTCCGTATAGGAGGTGAATTGCAGGTCTGGAAACTGTGCATGAGGGTCAGGGCTTCGCGGATTGCGTCCCCACCACCTGATTCGAAAAATGGACGAAGCTAAAGGTCTCCGGGATGTGCGAATCGTAATGGCCATGGCGGTTCCACGTCCATCCTGCGCCGGGGTTGAGCCGCTTGCCGCGCGAATCGATCTGCTCAAAGCGCGAGCAATCGATTCGCCAAACGTCGCCGTCGCGGGGAGGAAGCGAGCGGCCGTCAGCCAGCAGTTCCAAGCCACGCCAGGGAAAGGCAATCTCGGCGCTCCAGGCCTTATCAGTTCCGGCGCGCCGATTCAACACGCCGTCGATGTGAACGGCGTGGCGCAGGCCGGGAAAATCCCAGTCGAGAAATCCCCAGCGCTCGCCGCGAGGATGCACGTGACCGCCGATTCCGGAAATTTCCAGCGTGGGATGCGCGGCGGGATTGTAGTCCGGACGGCCGAACAGGGGGTGGCCGGGCTTGAAGATGTCTTTCCAGATCCAGAAGACTTCGTAGATGGTGTTCAGGGCGTTGATCTCAAACTCGTAGTAGGTGTCTTTGCCCGCAATGAACACCTCGAGGTCGTTGTCTTCATAAATTTTGGAATCGCGCTCGGTGAGCGTTGCCCAGACGTCGGTTTCCTCGGCCGTGAAACCGAAGTAAAGGCAGTCGTCGTCCCATAAAATGGCCACACGCGTGTCAAACCAGGCTGGCGCGCCGGTAACGATGTCAACAAAGCGCTCGGAACGCGGGGCGAGCTGCCAGGAAATTTCATCAAGCTTGCCGTCAATCATGAGCGGTCCCGCCGTTCGATAGCAGGTGTAGTGGGCGAGTTCCCGCTGAGTGGGCCAGCTCAAAGCGTTTTCATCATAGCCGCGAGGCAGGTACACGACAAGACCGGAAGGGCCGGGAAATGCGGCGTGCCTTTTTCATTCTTGCTCTTGTCGGACATGAAGATTAGGATTAGCCCCGGCACGGAGGTGCATTGAATCGTAATTCGGAGGCATTCGTCATGATTAATCATCGTCTCTCGCGCCGAGACTTCATGCAACGCACGGCGGCTGCGGCGGGCACGGCGGCTGCGGGCAAAATCATCGTGCTCGATCCGGAACCCGGCTACGGCGTGGCCCCTGCTGCCCCCCCCAGCGACACGCTCCGCCTCGGCATTATCGGCATCGGCATGCAGGGCAATGGCCTTCTGCGCGGCGCAATTACCCATCCCGGAGTGGAGTGCGTCGCGGCCTGCGACCTCTATGACGGCCGGCACGATTTGGCGCGGGAGATCGTCGGCAAGGACATTCCCGTGACGCGCCGCTATCAGGACCTGCTCGACAATAAGGAGATCGACGTCATCATCAACGCCACTCCCGACCACTGGCACCGAAGAATCGTGGTGGATTGCTGCAACTCCGGCAAGGATGTTTACTCGGAAAAGCCTATGACCCACGGCGTGAGTGAGGGTTTTGAAATGATCGAGGCGGCGCAGAAGAACAGCCGCATCGTGCAGATCGGAAGCCAGCGCGCCAGTTCTATTGTCTTTGCCAAGGCCAAGGAGCTGATCGACAATGGAGCGATCGGCGAAATCCACACGGTCGAGGGAATGATGGGCCGCAACTCCCCCGACGGTGCGTGGCAATATCCACCCCCACCTGACCTCTCTCCGGACAATCTCGATTGGGACACGTGGCTCGGAACCACGCCCAAGATTCCTTTTAATCCTATCCGCTTTGCGCGCTGGCGCTGCTGGCAGGCATACGGGTCGGGCGTGGCGGGCGATTTGATGGTTCACCTGCTGACCGGAATTCACTACGTCTGTGGAATCACTCAGCCCCCTGAGCGCGCGCTCTCGACCGGCGGGATCTTCCGCTTCCACGACGGACGAGATGTTCCCGACGTTCATCACGTGCTTTATGACTACGAGAAATTTCCGGTCATCATCAAACTCAATCTCACTTGCGAATATCGCGAGTCCACAAAGTTCTACGGAACCGGAGGCCTGCTGGAAATTACCGGAGGCGAGCTGACCATGACGACGCAGGACGGCACCGATCACGGCACGGGCGGATACGCGACCAGCTTTCCCAGGGCGCTGCGCGAGGAATACGCGCGGAAGTGGCATCTCGAGAACGATGATCGGCTGAGCAAAATCGGGACCGAGTCCGTGACTTTCCGGCCTCCCACCGGTTACGATGATGGATGGTCGCACATGCAGAATTTTCTCGACGCGGCCCGCAGCCGCAAGCCGGTGATCGAGGACGCGGTTTTTGGAAATAACACGGCGATCGCCTGTCACATGGCGAATGCCTCCTACTTTAGGAAAAGCATCGTCCGGTGGGACGGCACGGCCCGGGAGATGCGGGTCTGAGCCGGACTTCGCGCGCGCAAAAGTTTTGTTCTTTCGATGTTGCTGCGGAAATTAAATCCATCAAAAGTGAAGCCCCTCAGCAGTGCGCTACCGAGGGGCTTTGGAGGCAAGAAGAGGAGGAAAAATGGTCCCGCACCGGTTAGCGCCGCGACGCCCTGGGGGCAAGGTCATCTCGACGCAAACCGATGCTCCAGCGGGACTCGAATAGAGGGTAAATCCGGTATAAAAAGCTGTCCAATCGAATCTTTTTATAGGGAGAATCAGAATTTAACTGGTGATTTTGTCGATTTGCTTCGGGGATCTTAATATATCACAATGCGATGTAATCGGAGAAGAGTCAAGAATGCGTGTGGGGAAGATATTTATGAAGAGGCAATAGGACCCCCGGCAAATATGTTCTCCACGCTCCGCGCGTGCTGAAGCAGGATGGCTCGATGAGCGAAGAACCGGCAGGCGAAGAATTGTTGGCTCGCGTGGCGCGCCAGGACGCAGCCGCGCTTGGGGAGCTCTACGATCGTTACGCCCCTCGCGTCTACGGGCTGATGTTCCACATTCTCGTCTCGCGCGCGGCCGCGGAGGAAGCTCTTCAGGAAGTGTTCTTGCGCCTCTGGGAAGAGAGCTCGCGGTTGAGTGAGGAGGGCCGCAGCGTCGCTGCGTGGCTCATCGTCATCGCACGTGAAGCTGCCATCGGTCGCCTGCGCGGTTTGCGGCCTGATCCACAGCGCGATGACATGCCGCCTCTCCGCATCAAGTCGGAAAAAATGAAGGCGGCGGGGACGCGAAAGTCCAAGGACGTTCACCACGCGATCGCCGGACCCAAAACGGTGGAAGGGAAAAATGAGGCGCGCAAGGTTTCCCCGGGCGACGGGGCAAAGCCACCCTCCCTGAACGAGTTTTCATCTGCCTGGCTGCCCCAACCGAAGGAAATCGACTTGATCGAAGAACGTTTGGGGTTGCTTCATAAGGCCGTCAATCAACTGCCCAAGCCCCAGCGGCAGGCTTTGGAGCTTGCCGTCTTCCGCGGACTGCGGGATTCGGAGATTGCCGTGGAGTTGGGCGAGCCGCTCGGCAAAGTGCGGTCGTCTTTGCGCGCGGCGGTGACCTATGTGAAGCATCGCCGCCGCGCCGTGTGTGGAACATGGGCTGCCAACATCTAGAAGAACTGTACGAATTGTGGCTGCTGGGCGCGCTCTCCGGGCAGGGCTCGGTGGACTTGCGCGACCACCTTGCGCGCGGCTGCCCGCATTGTCTGGCGCGCGTGCGGGAAGCCGCGGAGACGATCTACCTGCTGGGCCGCTCTCCCAAGCCTGCTCGTCCCCATCCCCGCGTTAAAACGGAATTGCTTCGTCAAATCTCCCGCCAAGCGGCGCCCAACAGGTGAGGATTGGAATTCTCGAAAAGCCAGCCGGCGCTTCGGCGCGAATTGGGATTGGTGCAGGCCACGGCGCTCGCCATTACCGACATGGTGGGCATCGGCCCGTACATCACCATTCCACTGCTGCTGGCCACGATGGGCGGTCCGCACGCGATGCTGGGCTGGCTGGTGGGAGCGGCGCTGGCCTTTTGCGACGGTCTGGTTTGGGCGGAATTGGGCGCCGCGCTGCCCAAAGCCGGCGGAAGTTATAACTACCTGCGCGAAGCCTATGGCCCGCACAGCGTGGGGCGCTGGCTTTCCTTCCTGATGGTCTGGCAGATCATTTTTTCCGCCCCGCTCTCGGTGGCCAGCGGCAGCATCGGCTTCGCGGATTACTTGCACTACCTCGCGCCCGGGCTTTCCCCTTGGGAAATTCGCGCCGTCGCCGCGGCCTTTCCCCTGCTGCTCGTGGCGATGCTCTACAGACGCATCGGCGCGATTGGCAATCTCTCCGTGGTGCTGGCGATTGGCGTCATGATCGGCGGATTGTGGATTGCCCTTTCCGGCATTCCGCACCTGAGCGCCACGCGCCTGCTGGGTTTTCCACCAGGCGCATTTCACCTGGACATGATTTTCTGGGTGGGGCTGGGCCATGCCACGCTTTACGCACTCTACGACTACTTCGGTTACTACAACGTGTGCTATCTGGCGGAAGAGATTCGCGAACCCGGGCGGGTGATTCCCCGCGC
>JASHTZ010000516.1 GCA_030040295.1 Terriglobia bacterium
AACGGGACTTTCCAATTTACGCGCATCGAGGACACCTGCTTCTTGTGGTCCCCAGGGCCTCCGTTCTCCGTTCGGTTACTGGCATCCTTACAACCCGCCTTCCTTCGCGGAGACAGTGACAATGTCGTCCCCAGTGCGGGTGTTGTGTTCAGGTTCAAGTGAGGCACGACGCTGGTCCAGGGCCGAACGCAGGTCAGCCCTGCAAAAGCGGCGGCGAAGCCATGGACCGTCCGGTCAATGGCTTCACGGCCGCACTGCGGAAAAATACCCACGTCTGCGTGAAATCGCGCAGTGAATCGCATCCCGGCCTGGGCAACTTTTGCGCGCCATCGCCTGTAAGATCTTATCGCCAAGATATCTACAATACGGTAAATATTTCCGGCAAGCATGGAACCCAAATTGCTCATTTTGTCCGATGGGTTTGTATCTATGGGTGATTTCGCGCACCAGAGATTTTGCAGCCAAGACGACTCTGCGTCGGATCAGGGGGGGAATCCGACAAAAAGCCCGAAAAAAACAAAGCCGGGAACTTATTGAAAACAAAGGGTTGAAAACATGATTTTGCAAGGCGAAGCTGGGAAGTATTTGAAAACATTAGTGGCGGCAAAATTTTAAAGAAGTCGCAATTGGCAGGGCACTGACAGATTCCCTCTTCCCCGAAGCGCCCTGAGTGCTATTTTTCTGAGTAGCATATATATATAGCCTATGATATGTCATGGGCAACCCCCCAACGAAATTACAGACCTGCACGCCAGCGTAGAAATGCATGCGCTTGCCAACTTTGTATCCCATCCGGTAATGTCTTTGCCGGGGCGCTGTGGCGCGGCCTACCTTTTAGGGCAACCGTTACGGTTGCCCTCCGGGCGGCCAAGACCCGTCGCTCAAAGACAGCTTTGGGTCGCAGGGCGAGGCCCGCCCCTACGAAAGGCCACCATGAATGCCGCGGTCGTGCACGACTTCAAGTCCTCTCCCCGCTACTGTACGTTCGCTGAGCCGGTTTCCGCCGAAGGCGAAGTCATCGTCTCGGTCAGCGCCGCGGGGCTGCATCAGATTGTCAAAGCCCTGGCGAGCGGGGCGCACTATGGCAGTAGCGGAGACTTGCCGCAGATTCCAGGGGTCGATGGCGTTGGGCGTCTGGAAGACGGCACGCGCGTCTACTTCGGAGCCTCGCACAGCCCGTTTGGCAGCTTTGCGGAGCGCTGCGTTACGTCCCGCAAATTCTGCGTGCCGATCCCGGACGCCCTTGACGACGCGACGGTCGCAGCAATGATGAATCCCGCCATGTCCTCATGGGGAGCTCTAAAAGCACGGGCGCAGCTTCAACCCGGAGAAATCGTTCTGATCCTCGGCGCGACGGGTGTGGCCGGCAGGCTGGCGGTGCAAGTGGCGCGGCGGCTGGGCGCAGGGCGAGTGGTCGGCGCGGGCCGCAATCCGGAGGCGCTCGAAGAGCTTCTTCAGTTGGGAGCTCACTCCGTCATCCATTTGGTGGATGACCCGGAAGCCCTCGCCACATCACTCCGTCAGGAATGGTCGAAATACCCGGTGAATGTCGTGCTGGATTATGTGTGGGGCAAGCCGGCGGAAGTGGTGCTGGGCGCCATGACGCAAAAAGGGCTTCAGCATGAAGCGGCGCGCATTCGCTACGTGGAAGTGGGTTCAATGGCGGGCCAGAACATTTCGCTCGACGGAGCCACTCTGCGCAGCTCCGGTCTGGAGCTGATCGGCAGCGGCTTCGGCAGCCTTTCGGTTCAAAAGATCCTTCAATTGGTGGGGGAATTCCTTCAGGAAGCGGCGAAGCGGCCGTTCAAGATGAAAGTCGTAACCGCACCTTTGCGCGAAGTCGAGGCGCAGTGGAGTTTCGCGGGGAAGGGCGCCCGCCTGGTGTTCCAACCATGAACGGCCAACCGAATTCAATTCTCATTGAGCGCTGGAACCCCGTCGCGGGAAGCGTCGACGCGGATCTCGACGGGCTGGGCGCGCTTTTGCACGCGTGCGTTCACGCCGGCGGGAGCGTCAGCTTCGTGCTGCCGTTCTCGCGCGACGACGCGAAGGCCTTCTGGCGTGGCGATGTTCTGCCCGGTTTAAATGCGGGGACGCGCTGTGTGCTGCTGGCCCGCCGGGACGCGGAGATCGTGGGGTCGGTGCAACTCGATATGGCCACGCCGCCCAATCAACCGCATCGCGCGGAGGTTCGCAAGCTGCTGGTTTGTCCCGATGTCCGGCGGAAGGGAATCGCGCGTGCCCTCATGGCGGCACTGGAAGAGCACGCGCGCGCGGCGGGGCGAACATTGCTGACGCTTGATACAGTCACCGGCGGCAACGCTGAGCCGCTCTACCTCTCGATGGGTTACGTCGCCCTCGGGTCGCTGCCCGGTTACGCGCTCAACTTCGATTCGAGCAAGCTTGAGGCTACCACCATCATGTACAAGGCGCTCCGCGGCAAGGTCGCCTGATGCGAATCTTCAAATCATTCATCGGGGCGGTTCTCTCCTCCGCGCTCGCCACGCTCGGCGGCGCGTCGACTCTCTGTGCGCAGCAGCATTCGATCAAGCGATTGGATGGAAGCAGGATCACACCAGCGGCAATCGACCAAACAGTTGCGCATTGGATGACCGCGGCGCGTGTGACCAGCGTGGGCATCGCAATCTTTAACGGAGGCAAAATCGCTTACCTCAAGACTTACGGCGAGAGGGACACGGAAAAGCACCTGCCCCTCACGCCGGATTCCATCATGACCTGTGCCTCACTCAGCAAATCCGCCTTCGCGGTGCTGGTGATGGGATTGGTGCGCCGGGGAGTCATCGATCTCGATAAGCCCGTCTACGAATATCTGCCCAAGCCTCTGCCCGAGTACGACAATTACGCCGACTTGGCCGGCGACGAGCAGTACAAACTGCTGACCATGCGCATGCTACTCGACCACACGACGGGGTTTCCCAATTTGCGCCGGTTTACGGACGACAAAAAACTGAAGTTCTACTATCCGCCCGGATCGAGATTCACATACTCCGGCGAGGGCATTATGCTGGGACAAATGGTGGTGGAAACGGTCGCCGGAAAGCCGTTGAACGAGTTGATGTACGAGTTCATCTACGACCGCCTCGGGATGACTCGCACCAGTATGGTGTGGGAGAGCCGCTTTGAGGACGATTTCGCCAACGGCTACGA